>QMLZ01000109.1 GCA_003646995.1 Deltaproteobacteria bacterium
CTTACCCCGCGATTCTTCATGCGCTGCTCCATGCTGTGAATGATCCTTTCAAATTCTTCCTTGCCAGGAGGGGTCTTGGCAAGATTGACCTGTCCGCCTAGTACTGACTCCTTTTCATACAGAGTAACATCATGCCCCCTTTCGGCTGCAGTGATGGCGAACTGCATTCCAGCTGGCCCGCCTCCGGCCACAAAGATTTTCTTGGGGACACTTGCTTGTTGTATGTTCAAGGAGTCTTCATGTCCGGCCCTGGGGTTCATGATGCACGTCACAGCAGCACCAGAGAACACTGAATCAAAGCAACCCTGGTTGCAGGATATGCACGGTATTATCTCGTCGAGCCTGCCCTGTTTCACCTTATCGGGTAGCTGGGGGTCGGCGATTAAAGGCCTTCCCCAGCATATCATGTCACATGTTCCTGACCTAAGGGCCTTTTCCGCAATAACAGGGTCGCCAAGGCGGTTAGAGGCAAACACTGGAACGCGGACTTTTTCCTTTATACCCTTGGCCAGATATAGGAACCCTGCTGGTGGAACATTGGGGGTCAACTGGGGAATATTGGTCTCGTGCCAGCCGCCTGTCACATTTATTGCATTGATTCCAAGCTTCTCAGCTTCGACCGCAAAGATGGCAGCCTCCTTGTTTGTGTTGCCGCCTTGCATGAACTCATTGCCGGCTACCCTTATACCTACGGTTGTGTCACTGCTGAGCGCCTGTCTGACCTTAGAAAATACCTCGAGGCCGAATCTCATCCTATTTTCCAAAGAGCCGCCGTATTGGTCGGTGCGCTTGTTGGTAACAGGAGAAAGGAACTGGCTTATGAGATAGCCTGTGCAGGCCAGGATCTCGATAAAATCGAATCCCGCTTCCTCAGCCCGTTTGGCGGCCATCTTGTAAGCCTCCTGCACCTGTTCAATATCCTCAAGGGTCATTTCTCTGGGAGTTTCCCCGGTGAGTTTGCTTGCTATGGGGGAGGGAGCTATTGCCTGCATGCCTGTGAGAAACGAGAATGCATAGCGGCCCATGTGGAGTAATTGGATGCCGATCTTTGCTTCAGAGTCCTGGTGTAGCTCCTCAAGCAGTTCGGCAAAAGGCTCTATGAATTGATCCTCATGGAGGCCCAGCATCAAGGGGACACTGCCCACCTTGTCCACGGATACAGGCCCGATGGTAAGCAATCCCACTCCTCCCTTTGCCCTTTCCCTATAAAACGCCTTGAGGCGATCGTTGAGTGTATAATCAGAGGTGTACAGCAGCCCCATTGATGGCATTACGATCCGATTTTTTATCTCCAATTTATTTATTGTTATTGGCTCGAACAGCTTAACGAATTCCATTTTTTCCTCCTAAGCGCCCTTGAATTTTCCTTGCCGTTTTTCAAGGTATGCTGCAATGGCTTCCATCATGTCTTCTGAGGGAAGGATCATCGCAGACCTGGCAGCATTGTACTTAAGTGATTCTTCCAGGCTGACCTCTTCATCAAATAGCATCACATCCTTGGCACCCTGTACTGCAAGGGGTGGATTGCCTGCTATTTCCTCTGCCATTTTCCTGGCCTCAGCATCCAGGGTTTGTTTGTCAGGATACACATGGTTTACCAGGCCTATTTCCAATGCCCATTTTGCTTGGAACCTGTGGGCTCGAAAGGCTATTTCCCTGGCGTAGCCCCGGCCCACGATTTTAGGCAGGCGCTGGAGTCCTCCAACATCTGTAATAACAGCAAGCCGTGCTTCTGGAAGGCCGAACTCTGTGTCAGAGGTTGCCAGCCTTATGTCGCAGCACACGGCCAGCTCAAGCCCGGCTCCTAGGCAGTGCCCGTGTATTGCTGCTATTGTGGGCTGGGGCAGCATTTCCAGCCTCGTGTGTATGGCCTGGGTCTCAAGGATTATCTTGTACATTTGTTGTTTCTGTGCAGCGTTAGGAGTGCTGCCGAGGATGGCCGCAATTTCATTGTCAGGACTTAGGTCCAGGCCGGCGGAAAAGGATTTGCCCGCCCCCTGAACAATGACGACCCTGGCCTCTTGGTCTTTTTCAGCTTTTTCTATTGCCACATCCAAGGCCTTCCAAAGGGCCACGTTCATGGCATTTCGTTTTTCAGGGCGGTTCAGGGTAATGAAACCCACCAGACCTTCTCTATTGTAAGTTACAAGCGCGTCTTGGGTTGTGCCATCGTTGCTCATAGCCACTTCTCCTCTCCATGTATTGATATGTTGGCAAGGAAAAAACTTCCTCTGTTGCTCAACTCTAATCGCCGCGATGCTTCAAACCAGGATATCCAAGTCACTTATTGGAAATGAGACGCATGAATGCACGTATCCAAACGTTCTGTCTGATTTTCTGATTGGAATCCCTTGGGGCTGAAACACCTTTCCCGAGACTATCTTTACCCTGCACATACTGCATTCTCCTGACCGGCACAATGAAGGTACAATGACCCCTGCATTTTCAAGGGCTACAAGAAGGGATTCCCCGGCCCGGACCTCAATAGTCTCTCCGTTGTTTACCCTTACTGAAAATGTGTCATTTTTCTTAACATTTTCGGGCCATCCAGGATATCTTGTTATGTCCTCGGGCGGGCCATAGACCTCTTTCCTTATCTTTTTCAGGGGTATGCCCAGGTTTTGTAACTCGGGAATACAGAATTCATAAAGGCCTTTCGGGCCGCACAGGTAAAAGGTCTTGTGAGCTAAATCTCCTACCCTATTTCTGATAAGCTGGCCGGTTATGAGTCCCGATGCAGCGTGGTAATCCGAAGGCGGTTGCTCTATGACAGGAATGTAATGGATTTTTTCAAACCGACTGGACAGCTCTTCAAGTTCTGAGTGAAAGATAACTTCATCCAGGGTCTTGTTTCCGTAAAAGAGATACACTTCTCTATCAAGGCCGCACTGGGTTATTTCACGGATCATACTCATGAATGGTGTTATTCCGCTTCCTCCTGCAATGCATACCATGGTTTTGTCATGGAATAGGGGGTTGTGATAAAAATTGCCGGCAGGGCCAGAAGCCTGAATCCTTGCCCCCCTTTTCACTTCATCAAGCAAGTAATTGGACACTAAGCCGTTTTTTACCCTCTTGACTGTCACGTCATAGTAGCCGGCCTGATTGGGAGGGGAAGAGATACTGTATGGCCTGCTGGTACGTATACCATCTATTTCCAGGAAAAGGGCAATGTATTGGCCTGCCAAGAACGGGGGCAGGTATCCGTTTTCGGGGACTAAACGAATGGCCTTTGCGTCTTGTGTCTCTTCGATTATCTCAAGTACCCGAAAGTCTATACGCCAAGGATGCAGCAAATTTATGTGATCAGCAGTGGTCTTGGCCTCGGCAGCATAGCTTTTCCAGTGCTTTTTGCTTACCTGAATTTCCTGCAGTACCTGATCATAACCATCAAATTCTTTGAATATATCTTTCATTGTGATTTCTCCTTTACGATCGCTTTGGCTGCGTGTATTCCAGCTTGTAATGTAGGCTGAAAACCACCACCTTCGACCCACCCGCTTGCAAACAAGAGCCCCTTGAATGGAGAGTAATGGCCAAGTTGAAAGAACATTGAGTCCTTGGCGTACTGCTCAAAGCCGTAAATAGCTCCGGCCGGGTGCCCCAGGTACCTCATGTGTGTCAACGGTGTCGCCACATCTAGTTCTTCAATGTGGTCACGGAGTCCGGGGAAAACCTGTTCAACCCTTTGCAGCATCTGCTCCGCGCAAGCGAACTTAACCTTGTGGTACTGCCTGGGCGGTATCCTCAGCCATGGCTCGCCATACTTGAGCGTAACCACGCTGGCCTGGCATGTACCAGGAGGGGAGAAATCCGGATCAGCCACATCATAGCAGCTCAACAGCATGGCCTCTTCGCTGATGCTGGTATTTTTCATCAGTTCCAGGGCCCTGTCGCTTATGTCTGGGTTATGGATCAGGAAATTTGTCGTGCCGCTGATACCCAGTTGTTCTGGTTCACAATCAAAGCCTATGTACAGAGTGAATGCAGAGGGGCTGAGGCTCTTGGCACCTATTTCCTGGTACACACTAGACGGGATCAGGTCTGGATCAATTAGCTGGTAGTACGTGGCCACAGGTGAGACATTGGATACCACGTACCTGGCCTCTATGGTTTCGCCTTCTTCAGTGGTCACTCCCTTTACAGCTCTTTCCCTTATGTTGATCTTTTTGACTGGGCAATTAAATCGTATTTCACCACCGTTGGCCAGGAAGCGGTTGACAAGAGCGTTGGAAAGGGCTTGCGACCCTCCCTTTATGTGAAAAGGCTTGAATTCGATATACACGAACAGCAGCATGGCCAGGTAGGCAAAGGATAGGCGGGTGGGGGGCAGGCCAATATAACCCCAGTATGCGGAAACCACCGCCTTAAGCAATGGATCCGAAAAGTATTCGTTCAACACCTCGATCGAAGGCCTGAATGCATACTTGTACATGGTGGGATATTTTTCCCGCGAGGGTTCCGGATCCTTGAAAAAAAATATACCTATCATGTCGTTGGCATACTTGTACACAAGATCAAAAAAGGCCTCTATGGAATCTTTTTCCTTTGGAAATTTCTGCTGCAGTTCAGAAACGACCCTTTCTCTATCATGGTCGAGGGATATGCTGAAACCGTCGGCCATAAATACATTGTAAAGCTCTGGGATCTCCACGAATTCCAGCTCATCCATTATGCCAAGCTTAGCCAGGTTCATTCGCAATGGCCCGGGCCTATCAGACGTCCCAATGCCGCTAAGCTGATGAAGCGCAACCTCGAATTCAAATTTGCCCCTGCAAAAACTTGTGGCACAACCCCCGGGGATATTGTGTCGCTCCAGCAAGAGCACCTTGAGTCCCTTTTGCGATAGGGCGACAGAGGCGGTAAGACCGGCATTGCCCGCACCCACTACTATGACATCGTATTTGCTCATTCATATTCCTCCGGCTATGATTTTTTGCATGGATCAGGGGTCCAAGGACTGCTTTTGCCTGTTGATCTCCATATTCCTAAGCTCTCTCCTCAGGACTTTGCCTATGGCGCTTTTGGGCAATTCGTCCATGAATTCTACTAGCTTGGGAACCTTGTAAGGGGCGAGCCTTTCCCTGCAGTAAGAAGTCAGTTCTTCGGCAGTAAGAGTTTCTCCCTCGTTGAGCACAACAAATGCCTTTACTGTCTCTCCCCTGTATGGATCAGGGATACCCACAGCACAGGCCTCTCGAATCTTTGGATGTTCGAACAAAACCTCGTCTATCTCTCGCGGATAGATGTTATACCCGCCCGCAATGATCATGTCCTTTTTCCTGTCCACGATATAAAAGTATCCTTCTTCGTCCATGTACCCGATATCTCCCGTGTAAAGCCAGCCATCGCGGAAGGTTTCGGCTGTTTCCTTGGGCTTATTGTAGTATCCTGAGCTGACCTGCGGACCTTTTATGATGATTTCTCCTGGTTCTCCTATGGGCATTTCCTTTGTGCCGGTTTCCACGTCAACTATCTTGCAATCAGTGTCAGGGAAGGGGACTCCAACGCTTCCAGGCTTGGTTTTCCCACCCCACGGATTTACATGGGACATGGTGCTGGTTTCTGTCAGCCCGTAACATTCAACGATGTCGGCTCCCACTTGGGTCTTCCACTGCCTCATGGTTTCTACGGCCAGAGGGGCTGCCCCTGACATGCAGCCCTTGACACAGGAGAAATCCGTCTTGGAAAAATCAGGATGATTTAGCACACCCACAAAAATGGTGGGTACACCTGGGAACCACTGGGGCCTGAATTTTCTTGTCATCTCAAGCACCACGCCCGGTTCCGGGCGCGGGATCATCACCAGGGCAAGTCCACGATAGACCGCTGTGTTCATTCCGGTGGTAAAACCGGCAACATGAAAAATTGGAAATGTTCCCAGCATTACGTCCTTTCCTTCTTCAACGTCAGGCAGCCATGCCTTTAATTGCTGAACGCAGCAGCAGCAATTAGCGTGGGTAAGAAGCACTCCCTTGGATACACCAGTAGTTCCACCAGTGTAAAGCAGGGCTGCCAGGTCTTCAAAAGAGACATCGGTTTCAACAGGATCAGAAGGGTATTTTTTAATCAGCTCCATAAACTCCAGGACCCCTTCGCCCGGGCTAGTTTTTCTATGCATCTTTTTTTTCACCAGTGGAAATAACTGCTTCTTGGGAAATGGGAGGAAGTCCCTGATGTGGCATGATATGATATTTTCTATGCCTGTTTTCTCTTTTAGCTTGAGAAGCCTTGGGACCAACAGGTCCAGGCCTATGGCCAGCTTGGACTCAGAATCATTTAACTGGTACTCCAATTCCCTTTCTGTGTACAAGGGATTGTTCATAACCACCACTGCTCCAAGCTTGAATACCGCGTAAGAAGCAATAACAACCTGGGGTATGTTGGGCAGCAAGAGGGCTACCTTGTCTCCTTTATTGATACCAAGGTTGGCTAGGGCGCGCGCAAATCGGTTTACCATGGAGTCGAGCTTCCTGTAGCTAATTTTTTCCCCCATCATAATCAGCGCCACGGAGTCCGGGAACCTCTTGGCGGTTCTCTCAAGGGCCTTGTTCAGGGGTATCCTTTCATATTCAATGCTTGTTGGGATGCCCTCAGCGTATGACTTGTGCCAAATTCTTTGTTCCATGGTATCCCTCCTCCTGATAGTTCAAAAAGCCCTTGGCCATAAGTCGTTCTTGGTTGCTATCTTTTCTTTATGCCTTTGAATACTAGCTCGCACAGATTATCAGTGAGCTCATCGGGATCTATCTTCCTGTCAAAGACCACACTGGTGAGGCACACGTGCTCGATTGAGCCCATGATCAGCTGCCTTATGGTGCGGGGATCAATGTCTTCGCGGATTTCACCGCTCTGTACCCCTTCCTCAATAATTCCCAGCATGAGTCCGCTGAATGTTTTTACAAGCATATATGGTTCGCTTGCGTAGTAATCAGAAAAACTTCTCACCTGCAGGAGGAGTATCTTCGCGAATACCCGGTCTGTGGCATAAAGACTTATGTGGGACCACATCAGTTTTCGCAACTTGTTTAATGCACCCTTTATTCCCCTCAGGTCTGTCCTTATCTGGGGCTCATAGTGCTCCAGGTATTCCCTGAGTACCTGGTAAAGCAGGTCCTTCTTGTCCTTAAAGTACTTGTAGATCAGGGCCTCTGTTACACCGGCGGTCTGGGCTATCTCTGCAGTAGTGATGGAGCCGAAGTCCTTTTTTTCCAGGAGGGATCTTAGCGCCTCAACGATGCGGATGCGGCCGGGTGGAAATTCCTTTTTGGCAATCATTATGTTGGCCCATACGCCATTGGCTGTTGTGGTTGTGAAAAGGTTTCTATTTCGCCCTATTTTTGATATGAATAAAGGGCCTTGCTGTGGTTAGTTAAACTTACAACTTTAATTTGCATGGCCTAAAATAAATAAAGGTTTCAACACAATAGGTTGGTTAGTAAATTTTACTTACCATGTCAAGGGAAAAATAGCCAGCAATTTAGAAAAGGAGGTAAGGAGCATGAGACGAGCTTGGTTTACTGGGGCCTTTCTGGGGTTGGCGTTTTTTTTGTTTTCAATGGCAGGAGCTTTTGCACAACAAGGCGGCGACGCAATCCTCGGAAAGTGGTTGACTGCCGGAGGTAAGTCGGTTGTTGAGATTTACAAATGCGATGATGCCTATTGCGGAAAGATAGTTTGGTTAAAGGAACCCCTTGACAAGGACGGGAAGGAAAAGCTTGATACCAAGAACCCGGATGAGTCCAAGAGAAACCGCAAGATTGTTGGGCTTCAAATCCTGAGCGGATTTAAATATAAAGGCGAGAACAAGTGGGAAGGTGGGAAAATCTATGATCCAGAAAAAGGCAAAACTTACAAGTGCAAGGCAAAGCTTGAGGGCGACAACCTGAAGATAAGGGGCTACATAGGCTTTTCACTGATTGGAAGAACCACCACCTGGACCAGGAAAAAGTGATACAGGTGACTCCCGTTTATTAGTTACAACATACTTGAGGCTTCCACCCGAAGGTCCATTACTTGTCATAATGCGGATGGCATCTATGAGTGTAATGGAGGGATTGAAAAACCTGGCCAGGTCCACGATGCTTTGGTGGATATCCTGGTGAAGGGCCCACCTTCTTCCACCTACGCCGCCTATCCAGTTTTTCATGCCAAGCGTAAGGCTGCTCAGCGAATGGTGCTTTGCTATAGGGATATTGATGATTTTGTCCGCTTCAACAAGAGGGCGTAAAACCGGCCAAACATCGACCCTTTTTCCACCGACTTTCATCCTCCGCACCAGCGATGAGCGAGGGTAGATAAGCTCGGCCCCTGTCTCCTTTGCAACCTTGCCTGCCCCTGTCAAGGCAAAGCAGCGCCTTGGATCATGAATGGTATGATCCACTATCTTGACCTGCTTGGCCCCTGCGTCAAAGCACAACTCTACCACTGTTTTTAATACCTCTGGATTTGTTGTGGCTGCCAGGTCAGGGGTTCTTGCCCAGGAGATGTTCGGTTTGACGGCCACTACATGCCCGCGGGAGATAAATCTGCTCATCCCTCCAGAGGCCTCAAAGGTTTGCTTTACCAGTTCAGAGATTGAATATTGGGGGCTACGTCCCTTGCCCAAGACTATAAACCTGCCGCCCTCGGCATCTTGATGCGTGCTGGACACATCGGCCAATGCATTGATCAACGGACCTCCACCCAGAACACATCCACCTAGGTGCAGAAATGTCTTAATCCACTCTCTTTGGGTTTGTAGTCCGAAATTCGGCATAGTCGCTCCAGGTTTTACGAATAACCAAATATTATCATTTACAGACCGACTTGATCCAGGCTTAAAAAGGCATGGCAAAGGGCAGTGACTTGTTCAGCGTATTACTGCATATATGTATATACACCTATACACTTGACATATACACTTCATTCCACTATGCTGGCAAAAAGTCGTGGGAGGTTAGGCCTAATGGAAGAGGTTAACGCACTGAAAGTTAGGAACAATTTGGGTGAAATTTTGGACCGCTTGGAAAAGACGGGCGAGCCCATTTATATCTCAAAGGGTAGAAGGATTAGGGCGGTGTTGGTCACACCAGAGGATTTTGAGCGGCGTTTTCTGGACGTAAAGGCTGAGGAGGAAAAAAGAAAATTTCTGGAGACCGTGAGGTCTATGAGATAAAATAAAAAAGGCAGGAACAGCAGCGTTGAGGTCTTGCGGAGGCTGAGGGGGTATGAAAAGTGATCTGGGTGCTTGATGCCTCTGTTGCTGTTAGGTGGCTTTTGGAAGATGAGGCCGACGAGGGCGCAGATTCTGTGTTGAGGCGGCTGGTTGAAGAGCCTCGGC
>QMLZ01000110.1 GCA_003646995.1 Deltaproteobacteria bacterium
CACTTATCATGTAGTTATTGATGGGGGACACACTTGTTGGTGAGACAGCCCACAGCCAGCTATAGGAGAATGCGTAAATGAGACCATATAAGACCATTTCTCTGGATAAGAAAGACGGCGTTGGTTTTTTGCTTTTGAATCGACCTGAAGTGAGAAATGCTTTTAACCAGGTCATGATTGATGAAATACGGGAATCGCTAGAGTGCATCAGGAAAGACAAAGAAATTCGGGTTCTCATAGTTACGGGAGCAGGGAAGGCCTTTCAAGCTGGCGCAGACATAGCTGAGCTGAGGCGTATGAGCCCTTTGGAGCTTTTGAGGTGGAACGACGGCATCGTAAGGATCAATGCAGCCCTTGAAAGTCTTCCTCAACCTGTCATTGCAGCCATCAACGGTGCGGCTATGGGAGGAGGATTAGAACTTGCCCTGGCCTGCACCATACGCGTGATGGAGGAATCGGCCAAAATCGGGCTCCCAGAGGTAAAGCTAGGGATCATCCCAGGAACGGGAGGAACTATAAGGCTCCCTCGTCTCATAGGGATAGGAAGGGCGGCGAAGCTTATCCTGACAGGTGATCCCATAGGCGCTAAGGATGCCTTGGAGCTGGGGTTAGTGGACGAGATAGTCCCAGATGGCTCAGTACTCAAGGCAGCAGAGGATTTGGCACGCCGAATCATATCCAATGCCCCCATCGCTGTGGAACTGGCCAAGGACGCCATTATGATAGGGCGGGACCTCCCCATAGAACATGCTGTGCAATATTCCCAGAAAAACTGTGTGGCTTGTTTTAGCACGGAAGATATGAAAGAGGGGACGTCCGCTTTTCTCGAGAAACGTAAACCCCGCTTTGTGGGCAGATAGAAATGGTGCTGGAGGAAATTGTTTATGCCTGTTGAGGTTTTGATGCCAAAGCTCGGTCTGACCATGACCGAAGGCCTTATTGTGGAATGGAAGAAACATGAAGGGGATATGGTCAAGAAGGGGGACATCCTCTTCATTCTAGAAACAGAAAAAATCACCTACGAGGTGGAAGCTCCTGAGGACGGAGTCCTGGGAGCGATTTTGGTGCCAGAAGGTGAAACTGTGCCTGTGGGGACTGTAGTAGCTTACCTCCTTCGCGAGGGCGAAACTCGCGAGGAGCTTGAAGCGCTCCTAAAAGAAAAGGCCGCTCCACAGAAAGCCCCTGAACCTGCCCCGAAAGAAGTCCCTATGGAGTCTCCTCCTGAGGAACCGGTGTACGTTGAGCATACAAGGCCCAAAGCTTCTCCTTTCGCGAGGAAGACTGCTAGAAGACTTGAAATTGATCTTGGGGGAATCCGTGGAACAGGCCCTAATGGGATGATTACCAGTGAAGATGTGGAAAGGGCCGCAAAGGAGCCCCGTATACAAACGCTTGAGGCTGAGGGGCCCGAGGGCGTCCGATTGATGCCACTAACGGGGATGAGAAGAGCAATTGCCAAGAAGATGATGGCAGCCAAAACCGAAACGGCCCAAACCTATATGAGTGTTACAGTGGACGCTAGTAATCTCTTGTCATACCGACGGAAAATCCTATCCAAGTTCCAAGAAATTTACGGCGTCAGGGTTACTATCACGGATCTGGTGATGAAAATCACCGCAGAGGCCTTGAAGAAGCACCCTATCATCAATACACGCTGGACCAACGAAGGGATTCTCTTTTTCGACGACATCCATATGGGGATGGCCATGGCCCTGGATGAAGGGCTTGTAGTACCCGTAATCAGGCAAATTCAGAAAAAAAACATTGGTGAAATAGCACAAGAAAGAACGGAACTGATCAAGAAAGGGAGAGAGAACCGATTACTGCCAGATGACATAACGGGAAGCACTTTTACTGTCTCCTCAATGGGGATGTATGGGGTGGAACAATTTACCGCCAACATTAATGTTCCTGAAAACGCCATCCTTGCTGTTGGATCCATCATGGACAAGCCGGTGGCCTTAGATGGTCACATTGTCATCCGACCTATGATGATTCTCACGCTTTCCTATGACCATCGGACCATCGACGGAGCCGAAGCCGGAAAGTTCATGGGAACACTCAAGCGCCTTCTGGAAGAGCCCATATCCACCTTAGAAGCCCCAGTCAAGAGCCCCACCGCTAGGAAACCAAAAGTTGTTGTTATTGGTGGTGGCGTGGCAGGATATCCTGCGGCTATCACGGCAGCACGAATGGGGGCAGATGTCGTTCTTGTGGAGAAAGATCAGATTGGAGGTGTCTGCCTCAATCGGGGTTGTATTCCTACAAAATCACTTCTTCATTCGCAAAAAGTTTTAAAGACAGTCCAAAGGAGCAGCGAGTTTGGGGTCCATACCTCGGATGTTAGAGCTGATTACCTGGGAATGGTGGAGCGCAAGAACCGTGTAATTGCGACCTTGCGAGCCGGGGTAGAGCGGCTTCTCATGGCCAAGAAGATCCGCGTTATTAAGGGAACAGGCCTTCTAAGAAAGCCTGGTGAGGTGATTGTAAGAGAGACGGGTGAATCCTTAAAGGCAGACCGAATCATCATTGCCACAGGCTCAAGACCCAAGCGGCTCCCCATTCCGGGTGCAGAGGGGCCCCATGTATGGGACAGCAATGATTTCCTTGCAGCGGAGAGCCTTCCTCCAAGTATGGTGATCATTGGTGGAGGAGTAGTGGGAATAGAGTTCTCTCAGATCCTCCAGGGGTTGGGAATGGAAGTAACTGTCCTAGAAATGATGGAATCCCTGGTACCCGGTACGGATATGGAGATAGCTCAAGCCTTGTCAAAGAAACTTGGTGAGGAAGGGGTCAGGATTGTAACGGGTATTAGGGTAGAGCGAATTGTGGATCACAAAGACCGGAGGATCGTTATAGCTACACGTGACGACATCCAAGAGGAGTACGAAGGTGATAAAATACTCATATCGACCGGTAGAGAACCTGATCTTACAGGGATCGAGGTGGAGGCATTGGAACTGGGCATGAACAAGGGCGCAATCGCTGTCAATGAACGGCTTGAAACAAGTGTGCCGGGAGTTTACGCCGCAGGAGACGCCATCGGTGGAATTATGTTGGCACATGTGGCCATTGCAGAAGGAGAATGTGCTGCCAAAAACGCCATGGGGGAGCCTGCTATCATGGACTATGGTGCTGTCCCTATGTGTATCTATACGGATCCGGAAGTAGCGTGTGTAGGTCTCACTGAAGAGGAGGCGCGTAAGGCTTACAAGATCCAAGTTGGGAGGTTTTCATTTCATGGCTGCGGAAAAGCCCATGTGTTGGATGAGATATATGGGATGGTAAAAATCATTTCCGATGAGACATCAGGGAAGGTTCTTGGGGTCCACATGATTGGCCCACACGTTACGGATATGATTGCAGAGGCGGTCTTAGGGCTTAGCCTTGGAATGACTGCAGAACAGCTGAGTCGTGCGATCCATCCCCATCCAACCCTTTCCGAGGCCATAATGGAATCAGCTTTGACTTTGTGTGGGGGAGCTATTCATATGCCTTGATGAAACCGGCTAAAGAGGGAAAAGCGCCAAGAATTTTTGATTAATATAGTGGGGGCCTATACAACGAACCCTTATGAAACTATTTTGGAGGACTAGCCATGGATTTTGGATATAGTGAAAAGGAAGAAGAATTCCGGAGGAGACTTTGCAAGTTTTTGGATGAAAATTTGACTGAGGAGATTGCAAGACAAAACTGGGAGGACAAAGGGGTGGGCCCTGAAGCTAGAGAATTCAGCCGAAAACTAGCTGCTAACGGCTTTCTAGGTATGAGTTGGCCTAAAGAATATGGTGGAAAGGGTTTGTCCCCCATATATGACTTCATATTGTTAGATGAACTTGGAAAGAGATGGGGCGCACACGTCCCTTTGGACGTTGGCTATACTATGGTAGGACCTACTATACTTAGAAGAGGGAGTGAAAAGCTGAAAAAAGAATTCCTGCCTAAGATCATAGCAGGGGAAATTGAATTTTGCCTTGGTTATACAGAGCCTAATGCCGGATCAGATCTGGCATCCATGAAAATGCGAGCAGAGGACAAAGGAGATTACTTTTTGATAAATGGTCAGAAAACGTTCAACACTGAATGCCATTACGCAGAGTATCACTGGCTCGCGGCTCGGACCGACTTTGATCCTGAAAAACCTAAGCACAAGGGAATTAGCCTTTTTATCGTAGACTTGGATAGCCCGGGCATCACTGTGCGCCCACTAATCACAATGTCTGGGGAACGTACAAATGAAGTTTATTACGATGATGTAAAAGTTCCTCGAGAAAGAATGGTGGGAGAAAAAAATAAGGGCTTTTATTATATGATGGAGGCAATAGCCTCAGAACGAAATCAAGTTTTTATCCCCATGCGTCTATATCCCATACTTCAGGAACTAATCTCTTATGCCAAAAACACAAAATACAATGGCAAGCCTCTAGCCAGTGATCCTGTGATTAGAGATAAGCTAGCTCAAGCCGCTATAGAGCTAGAGGTAGCATGTGTACTTGCGGATCACTCCAGATGGCTCGAAAGTAATGAACTCCCCATGACTTATGAGCCTGAAGTGACAAAGATCTTTACCTCAGAGTTAGAGCAAAGGCTCATAGATATTGGGATTCAAATTTTGGGGCTTTATGGTCCATTAACCGAAGAGTCAAAATGGGCTCCTTTGAGAGGAAGAATTGCATGGTATTACCTTCATTCGTTCATGACCACAATAGGAGCTGGAACGAGTGAAATTGGACGAAGCGTAATAGCGCAGCGAGGCCTTGGGTTACCTAGATCCTATTAGCCGCAAATCCTTCAATGGTAAAGGGGGCTGAAGCTATGGATTTTCATTTTACTGAAGAACAAAACATTTTGAGAAAGACCGCACGTGACTTTCTTGAGACTGAATGTCCTAGCTCGTTTGTCTTAGAAATGGAGGCGGACGAAAAAGGATATACGGAAAAGATGTGGCAAAAAATGGCTGACTTAGGTTGGATCGCTTTAATTATTCCTGAAGAATACGGGGGTGTGGGAGGAGGGTTGCTGGACTTGGTCGTGATGATGGAAGAGATGGGCCGTGCATGCCTGCCGAGTCCCTATTTTTCATCAATTGTCCTCGGCGCTATTACCATTATTGAAGCAGGCAATGGGGAGCAGAAAGAATCTTTCCTACCCAAAATAGCAACTGGGGATTTGAAGCTCACCCTAGCGCACTTAGAGCCATGCACCACAAAATACGACCCTCGGCTGGTGGAAGCTGAGGCTCTACCAAAGGAAGAGAATTATGTCATCAATGGCACGAAGTTGTTTGTGCCCGATGCCCATGTTGCAGACTACATTATTTGCGTGGCTAAGACCCGAGATCAAAAGGACTCGAAGAATTCGCTTACTTTGTTTTTGGTAGAAAGCAGTGCCTCGGGTCTGGAAATAGTTCCTCTCAAGAATATAGCTGGGAGCAAAGAATTTGAGGTTTCATTCAACAATGTTATGGTATCCAAAAAAGACATCTTGGGAAGCGTAAATGAAGGAGCTTCTTATCTCGACAAAGTGCTTCAAATAGCTACGGTCTGCAAGTGCTCTGAAATGGTCGGTGCGGCTCAGAAAGTTTTGGAAATGGCATCAAGTTATGCAAAAGAAAGAGAGCAGTTCGGAAAACCCATCGGTAGTTTTCAGGCGGTTCAACATCACTGTGCTAATATGTTGATTGCGATCGAGGGGAGTAGATACATAACTTACAAGACGGCCTGGATGCTGGATAAACGTATCCCTTGCAAGAAAGAAGTGTCTGTGACCAAGGCGTGGGTAAGTGAGTCGTACAAGGAGGTGGTAAGATTAGGGCATCAGGTTCAAGGTGCTACGGCATACATGATAGAACATGACATGCCCTTATATTCGAGAAGAGCAAAAGTTGCTGAAATGGTATTCGGCGATGCCAATTATCACCGTCAGGTAGTGGCAGATGAACTTGGCCTCTGACCTCGTCGATTGGGCCGGAACTGGCGGAAGACTCAGGAAGACAAGGAATGGATTCTCAACTGCTCTTTCCCTAACGAGGCAATCGCAACGGCTTCAAACGAAACTAGTAATGTATTCCAAAGAAGGGCATGGCTACCTTGATTATTAGGATATTGTCTAGACCTATTTGGCTGATCGTGAAAAGGCTCAGATTTGTTTTGAAACCACGGTTTACTGCTGGCTGGATTCCATGGGTGATGCCAGATTGTTTGTTGTCATAATCATCTCACACAGGAAAGTACAGCAAAGCTAATAGGCTTACTGTTTTAGCATCGAGGAGGGACTAGCCAATGGACATCTTGAACACCAAAAATGCTACTATTCTTGGTCGTAACATGAACCTCAGGAAATTGTTAGAGAGAAAGGTTCGTCAGCATGGTGATAAACCATTCATCATATTTGTGGACAAGGATATGAATGAGGAAATTTTGACATATAACCGGTTTAATGAAAAAGTAAACCGTCTAGCTAACTGGCTCCTTTCTAAAGGTATACGGAAAGGAGACTTTGTACTGACGCACTTGCCAAACTCTAGCGGTTTTCTTATCGCACTTCATGCGTGCACAAAGATAGGGGCTATTATGATCCCTTCTATCATTTTTGATGTAGCTGAAGACCTAGAATACAAGCTCAATTTCTCAGAAGCAAAGATGGTAATTACCGATGGGGAATACTTTCCTCTATTCGACAGTATTCGCGACAAATGCCCAACGGTCAAGGACATTGTCATCTACCGGTCCGATGAACCGATACGTGGAACCTATGCATGGGATGATATACTTGAAAGCTCACCATCTGAATTGCCATGGGTTGATATAGACCCATTAGACACGGCACAAATGCTCTTTACCTCAGGTACAACTGCTAGACCTAAAGGTGTTATTCTTACTCATGCAAACTTTTTGTATATAGGTGAAATATGCTCGCGCAGCTTCGCAGTTTGTCCTGATGACCGTTACCTATTAGTCCTTCCCCTTTTCCATGTTAACGCACAATGCATCTCCTACTTCCCATGTTTGACTGCAGGGGCGAGCATTGTTGTCTGTGAACGCTTCAGTGCAACACAGTTTAGTGAACTAATCCGCAAATATGATTGTACCATCTGTTCGCTTGTCTCTGCCACCGTTCGAATGATTTTGGCTCAACCAGAGCACCCGCTTGACGGGGAAAGCAAGATGTGGAGGTGCCCTTATGCGATTGCCATATCAGACGAAGAGTGGGACGCCTTTGAGAGAAGATTCAAAACGATGCTTATTGATCTGTATGGGCTCACCGAGACACTGGCTCCCTGCACTATTATGCCCATATGGGGAGAGCATCGAAGAGGCTCTGTGGGTTGGCCCAACTTCGGGATGGAGGTAAAAATAGTAGATGACAATCGCAAAGAAGTTCCTATTGGGGAAACTGGAGAAATCGCCATAAAGGGTGAACCAGGAATAAGCCTTTTTAAAGAGTATTACAAAAACCCAGAGGCAACAGCTGCAGACCTTGTGGACGGATGGTTTTACTCGGGAGATTATGGCAAGATGGATGAAGACGGGTACGTATACTTTATTGACAGAAAAAAGGACATAATACAGCGTGCCGCCGAGAATATCTCCGCTCCAGAGGTTGAAAGGGTTATCAATGAGCATCCCGCTG
The DNA here is from genome assembly GCA_003646995.1 of Deltaproteobacteria bacterium. Next base: position 7,633 of record QMLZ01000110.1, read on the forward strand.
TGGAGGAATCTTGTGTAATTGCTGTTCCGGACCCAGTAAGAGACGAGGCCGTAATGGCTATAGTGCGTTTCAAAGAAGGAGCATCTGTTACGGCCGAAGAACTCGATGAATTCTGCAGAGCGAGGATGGCAAAGTTTAAGGTTCCGGAATATTGGCTTTTCCAAAAAGAAGAATTTCCAAAAACTTCTATTGGTAAGATTCGTAAGAATATCATTCGCAAGGAAATTCATGAAGACTGGGATCCAAATAAGTATATAAAGGTTAGGTAGAAAGAACCTTTTTGCAAGGGAGCAAAGAATGCTGAAGCTAACTAAATCAGAAAAATTAGGAAGGATGATACGAAAGGACGATTGGGAAGATTTGGGCATTCCCACGCCAAAAATGTTGATGAAGGCTATCGATGAGGGTAGGTACAGTGAAGCCAAAGCTCTTGCCCTCTATATGATCCCAGAGGGAAAAGCGCTCCATGATCTTTATTGTGATTGGATCTGGGACATCTTGACCAAAACAGCTGAGTTTTATGGAGAAGAGGCGGTTTATAAGCTATGTCGCTCGACGCAAGAGACATGGATGCTAAAGCGAACGTGGAAAGCCTTGCTAAAAATGCCTGTTGAGGAAAGGGTTTACGTGAATGCCGAGATTATGCGGTCTCATCGTTGCGGTCCTGAGCAGGACGGACAAATAGAAATAATTGATGAGCCTGATCGCATTTCAATAAAGATGGACCCTTGCGGAAGTGGGGGAAGAATGAGGAGGGGAGACCCCGTAGACGGGACACCTTCTAGGTTAGGCCCGCCGTACAATTTTGGGGTAACAAAAAAACCTTATCCCTGGAGCTGGGGAAAATCTAACGTTCCTTATTATTGCGTGCATTGTGCTGTCAATGAGATCCTACCAATTGAGTGGGGGGGCTTTCCTCTCTGGGTAACAGGTTATTCTGATGATCCAGAAGAACCTTGCTACTGGCATTTCTACAAGAGACCGGAGTGGATACCTGAGATCTATTTTGAGCGATTGGGTTTTTCAAAAAAGATCCGTTGATAGGTGTCAATCAATTACTCGTAACACACACGTTGCATGGCTTCTTTTTGGTGTGATTGGACGATAACCTACGAAAAGTTTGTGAGCGTCTGGGGTACCCATATTTTATTTCCCGAAATGAATGATAATATGAGCTGCCATGGAGGAATGGTAGGCAAAAACGGATAAAATTTTTCGCGCATTTTGAGCCTTTTCTCCATCGCTCAGTGAAAGGACGCGGGTATTTGTGGGCCTCAGGTGTAGTAGAGGCATTTCCTGACGCAAACGTGGCACTAGTCCTTGTATCTGCTCGTCTGTGATATAGTGTAGGCACCCGGTGTGATAAGGAGAGATATCTCAACATGGATCTGCTTAAGGAAGCGGAGATGCCTGTCTGCCAGCCAGGTAGAGAGAACCAAGTTGCCATTTAACCCGAAGTTCCTGATTGAGAATGATATAACTTATTGTAATAAATAAACATCGCTAAAATGTAAATTGCCTATACTGGGTACGTCATAATCTTACACGCAGAAGTTTTAATGCCCTCTGCTGTACCGGTGTGGGTAGAGTGATCTTGTCAAAGGCCGGGGCCGCAGGCAGACGGGGTTGAATGCGGTTTTTACAAATGGTGGCCAAATCCTTTAACAAGGTCCTGAAGCTGTGTACCA
>QMLZ01000111.1 GCA_003646995.1 Deltaproteobacteria bacterium
ATGTATTCTTATGCATGCTGGCCTACTATGTGGAATGGCACATGCGTCAAGCTCTGGCCCCCATCCTTTTTGATGAAGATGATCCTCAAGGAGCGCAGGCGAGCCGCAGTTCTGTAGTTGGTCCTGCACAAAGATCGGCTTCGGCAAATGCTAAGGCCCGGAGGAAACGTACCAAGGACAATCTCCTGGTACACAGCTTCAGGACCTTGTTAAAGGATTTGGCCACCATTTGTAAAAACCGCATTCAACCCCGTCTGCCTGCGGCCCCGGCCTTTGACAAGATCACTCTACCCACACCGGTACAGGAAAAAGCCCTGAAACTGCTGCGTGTGAGTTTGTGATGTGCCCAGTAGAGATAAATCAATTTTCAAATATAAACTGTAATATCAATAGATTACAATTTTCTTTATCAGGAACTTCGGCTTAAAGGATCGGAAGATGGAGCGGAAGAGGTTATTTTTCTCTTGACACTGAATCCTTTGGTAAATATGGTCATCCTATGATTGGTCAACCAATAAACCTTTTATAGCCTCGCTAGGCTACAACAATACTGAAGAGAAGGGAGGTGGGGGAGTTAAGTGAGAAGTTGCTGTTTTTCTAATTAGTTAACCTATACTGGTAAAAGGAGGAGTCCAATGAAGACCAAGAAAGCGCTGATTATGATTATAGCAGCAACTGTTTTGACCGTATTGATTGGGAGTAGCGCGGTAGCGGGAAACAAGCCCATCAAATGGAAAGCCCAAGCACTATGGAGCTCAGCCGAATTGTCATATAAAACCTTCGTTGACTTCTGTAAACGTGTAAAAGTGCTAACCAAAGGCCGCCTAGAAATTACCCCTTATCCAGCTGGAGCAATTGTTCCCACTTTTGAGGGTCTTGATGCTTTGCAAAACAACGTGCTTCAAGCCATCCACACGTGGCCTGGCTATTTTGCAGGCAAAGAACCAGGGTTTGCAGCAATAAGTGACATGGTGGCGGCTTACACTGACCCTTGGCAGAAAGACACGTGGATGTATTATAAAGGTGGGTGGCAAATGCTCAATGAGATGTACAGGCCTTACAATGCAATAACAGTGGGATGGATGTTTTGGGGGACCGAATCTATGGTGTCCAAGAAACCTATCAGGAGGATGGAGGATTTCAAGGGCCTAAAGATGAGAGTGCCTCAGGGTATGACCGCCATGCTATTTCAGAAACTTGGAGCGTCAGTAGTAGTGCTTCCAGGAGGCGAAGTCTACTCGGCCCTCGATAAGGGAGTTATCGATACAGCTGACTGGGCTACAATATCTATGAATAACCGGATGGGTTTTTATCAAATTGCAAAATATACCAATTATCCCGGATTCCATTCCATGCCCCTTGGAGATTTCACAGTAAACATGGATGAATGGAAAAAGCTGCCTGATGATATCAAGCAAATACTAAAAACTGCTTGCCGTGAGTGGTGCTGGGATAGCCGGGAAAGGATAGCTGTTGATGACCTCAGGGTTATTGGTGAGTTGAAGAAAAAGGGCGTACATATCATCAAATGGTCTAATGAGGATCTGTTCAGGGTGCGAGCGGTTGCCATGGAAGTATGGGATGAATACGCAAAAAAGAGCCCCATGGCTAAGAAAATTATTGACTCCCAAAAGGCGTGGTTACGGGAGCTTGGGTTGTTAAAGTAGGGTCTCGAAATAGTAACTTAACCTTCGGGAAGGGAAAGGCTTTCTGCCTTTCCCTTCGTGGAGCTAAGGGAATAAAAAATGAAAAGGTTGTTGTCATTTATTGATACCCTATCTGTTTTGGCGGGCAAAGTAAGTGGCTGGCTTATTTTCATAGTCGCTTTCCTTATCATATATGAAGTTGCGTCAAGGTATATCTTCCACCACCCGACCCTTTGGGTCACCGAATCTGTAATCTTTGGATGTGGGATTTCCTACGTATTGGGAGCGGGGTGGGCGCTGCAAGACAACAGGCATGTTAAAATCGATATGATTTATGATCGCCTCAATACCAGAAGACGTGCCATTATGGATTCCATTACATTTGTCTTTTTCGTCCTTTATCTAGGCGTCTTGCTTTGGGCGAGCATCAAATATTCATGGCATTCCTTGTTAGTCAGAGAGACCAGTGGATCTGCATGGGATCCCCCTATCTATCCCGTCAAGTTGGCTCTCCCACTTGGAATCATAATTTTGCTGTTGCAAGGGATAGCGAAGTTTTTCCGTGACCTCTCTCAAGCTATAAAAGGAAGTGAGAAGTAGTCTATGAATATTGAGTTAATAACTATACTTTTTATTGCCACTTTTATTCTGCTGCTTTTAACCGGGTTGCCTCTGGCTTGGGTAATGGGTGCCACAGGCGTGATCTTTTGTCTTGCACTGTTTAATCCCGGTGTTATGGTGATGATGGTAGGGCGTATTTATAGGATGATGTTAAACTACGCCCTTGTGGCTGTTCCCCTTTTTATCTTTATGGCAGCCATATTGCAGCAATCCGGGGTTGCCGACCAGCTTTTCAACGCGGTTTACATATGGTCAGGTCCTTTCAGGGGAGGACTAGCAATTGGTACCATTATCTCATGTACGATAATGGCGGCTATTGTGGGAATCGTTGGAGCGGAAATTGTAACCTTCGGGATTATCGCACTTCCGGCTATGCTTGAGAGGAAATACAATAACAAGATAGCCCTAGGAAGTGTGTGTGCTGGCGGAGGCATTGCTACTCTGATTCCTCCTAGTGTTGTATTTATAATATATGCCATGTCCGCTGGAGCTCCAGTAGGAGATCTGTTTATAGCGGGTATTGTCCCAGGCCTATTGTTAGCAGTACTTTTTATCCTCTATATAGTAATTTCAGCATGGCGAGATCCGTCCGCAGCGCCCGCAGCACCGGAGAACGAGCGAAACATTCCGCTGAAGAAGAAATTGGTCCTCCTCAAAGGCCTTATAATGCCCACCATATTGATAATTACTGTTTTAGGCAGCATATACGCAGGAATAGCCACACCGTCTGAGGCTGCAGGAATCGGCTGTCTAGGAGCATTGATTACCTCTGCTGTCAATCGAAAGTTGACTTTAAGTGGAGTTAGGAAAGCCCTTTACGAAACTGTCAAGATATCATGCATGTTGGCCTGGTTATTCTTTGGAGCTCAAGCCATTATTGGGGTTTACACGCTGGCCGGAGGAGATGAATTCGTGAGAAGCACTGTGATGGCCATTCCTTTTGGGAGATGGGGGATAATAATTGGGATGCAGCTTATCATGATATTCCTGGGCATGTTTTTGGACTGGATTGGCATCCTCTTACTTACTATGCCCCTTTTTGTTCCCATTGTTCACCAATTAGGCTTCAACATTGTGTGGTTCGGGGTCGTCTTCTGTATGAATATGCATATTTCTTATTTGTCACCGCCGTTTGGCCCATCAATTTTTTATCTCAAAAGCGTCGTCGGAGACCAAATTTCAGTAGGAGAGATTTACAAAGCCAATTTGCCGTATCTATGGCTAACAGTCGTTGCCTTAGCCCTTGTAGTAGCTTTTCCTCAGCTGAGCTTATGGCTCCCAAGCATGATGCTGAAATGAGGCTTAAGTAATGAGGGGGATCAATGGAGGAAGAGAAGTTTTCAATAGTTAAACATTCTTCTATATCTGACACAGTCTTCGAAACGCTTCACAAGTGGATTGTAACAGGAAAGCTCAAACCGGGAGACAGATTGCCATCGCAAGGCAAGCTCGCTGAGCAGTTTGGGATTAGTCGCAATACATTAAGAGAAGCAATCAACAAACTTACGGTCATGGGCCTATTGACAACAAAGCAGGGCGTTGGAACTACCATAAATATCAGTAGCCCAATGAATTACTTAAGTGCCATTTCGGATCATATTCTTCTTGATAAAGCTACGGTCAGAGAATTTATAGAAGCTAGACTTCTCGTAGAACAGGCAGCAGCTTCCCTGGCAATAAAAAGGGCGGACCGGGAAAAGATAGCAGAACTCATTTTTATAGTGGACAAGCAAGCTGAAGCTCTGGAAAAAAGAGACCTTAGCCGTTTCATAGAGCTAGACAGTTCGTTTCACCGCGAATTGGCAAGGCAAAGCGGCAACAGAGTCATCTTTAAGTTCCTCGAAGCTGTTGGAGAATTATTACAGAAATTTATTGGTGAGGTGGCTCTTTTGCCTGGCGCCATAGAAAGTGCTGTCAAGTTTCACAGAGCAATAGTGGAATGTATGGAGAGAAGGGACGAAAAGGGTGCACGTGATAAGATACGAGAACATCTTTATGATGTTACAAAGAGGATTGAGAAAAGCCTCAATGTTGCTCTTGAGACTGACGCGCTATTTGAAAATTGCTAAAAGGGTGTTTTAGTAAATTGTTTGGGAAGCGATTGGTGATTTAGGCCTCGTGTAAGTAATGAGATTACAAGGTTTGACATTGTAATATCTGAATATAGCTTAGCCAACACGCTGATATCTTTGGTGTGGGGGCAGACCCGGGATGAAAATAGTAGTTTAATTGAACCCGGGTGGGCAATAATCCCTAACAAGACCTTTGGATAATTTAAGAACTAGGGCCTGTTCCTTTTCTATAATCTTAAATTCTTGGAGTGGTGCCTTTTGATTCAGGCAGGAAACTTTAGAGGAGGTGAGTCGTCAGTGGGTAGCCCAGATTTTGAAAATATAAGGATAGCCGCTCGGCATGAAGAGGGAGAAAGGGTTCCGTTGTGCGAGGTTCTTATAGAATATCCGATACAAAGTCAGTTTTTAGGCCGTGAAGTGACATCAGACGATTTGGAATCTCAGGTGGAATTTTGGATCAAGGCCGGCTATGACTTTATCCCGCTTACTGTGGGAATGATGAGCCCCGGAAAGGTTACTGATGAATCAGCTATTTCCAAGGTTATCAGAGATGTGATGTTAAAAGATACACCAGATGCAGAGGACCAAAAGTCATGGAATCTTGAATACACCCATTTCATAAACAATAGGGCGGACTTTGAGAATTTTCCTTGGCATATTGCCTCCCAACTGGACTTTTCGAAATTCTACCAAATTAGCTCTTTGCTTCCAGAAAAGATGAAGGTGATAGCTGTATCAGGGAAAATATTTACGCTTACGTGGATGTTGATGGGTTTTAATAACTTTGCGATGTCTCTAATTATGGATGAACAGTTGGTAGCAGATATCTTTCGCAAGGTAGCTGAAATCCAGTTCCAAGCGCTGGAGGAAATATTTGAGATGCCACACGTGGGAGCAGTCTGGGTAGTAGACGACCTGGCCTTTGGAACAGGACCCATGATTTCTCCTCAAGCTTTTCGTGACCATGTCTTTCCCTGGTACCGCGAAATGGCCAAGAGGTGCCACGACAATGACCTTCTGTTTTTTATGCACTCTGACGGAAATCTCATGCCTCTCATGGAAGACATAATTGATATCGGTGTGGACGTATTGCAACCAATTGATCCCACCTGTATGGATATTGTGGAAGTCAAGCGGAAGTATGGAGATCGCCTTTGTCTCGTTGGGAATGTTTCTAACGAGCTTCTTAGAAGTGGCAGTGCTGCAGACATTGAGGAAAGAGTAAAGTATCTGATAGAAAATGTAGCCCCAGGTGGCGGTTACTGCGTTGGCTCCGGTAATTCGGTTCCTGATTGGGCAAAGTTTGAAAACTATATGGCGATGAGAGATGCAACATTTAAATATGGTAAGTATCCTATTCAGCTATAATCTGGGAGGTCATAAGGAATGAGTTACTTGGAAGAGATACAAGCGGCAATCATAGAAGGAAAACATGCTGAGATTGAAGCTATGGTTTCGAAGCTAATAGAAGAAGATGTAGACCTGAATGACCTTATAAACAAGGGCATGATAGCTGCGATGGACGTGGTAGGCGAAAGGTTTGCCAGCGGGCAAATTTTTGTGCCTGAAATGCTTGTATCGGCGATGACGATGAAGAAAGGGCTTAATTTGATCAGACCCCTACTGAAAGCTGAAGAAGCTGAGCCAAAGGCAACAATTGTCATGTGCACGGTAAAAGGAGATATCCATGACATTGGCAAGAATCTGGTAATTATGATGCTTGAGGGGGCTGGGTTTAGAGTAATAGATTTAGGGGTTGACCTTTCAGTGGATGACCTCATTACACGAGTAATGGAAATCAAACCAAATATAATTGGTCTCTCAGCCTTGCTCACTACTACAATGCCAGAAATGAAAAAGGTTATAGCAAAGCTGGAGGAAAACGGTTTGCGAGACACTGTTAAAATCATGGTTGGGGGTGCACCGGTGGACCGGAAATTCGCAAATATGATAGGGGCAGACGGCTATGGCGAGGATGCAGCTCAAGCAGTTAGACTGGCGCGGTCATTTGTTGTGGATTAACAGGGGATCATGAAGTATGATGCGCAAACTATACAGAGGACCTAACGCTGGTTCTAAAGCTAACCTGGAAAACAACAAAGCACGAGAAGAGGGAAGATGTGAGGATTTAGGCTAAAGCCTTAAAAACTTTTAAGAGCCAAAAAGTGGACTTATTGGGGGCAGTATACAATGATTACTCATAGGCAGAGGCTTCTTAAAATAGCTAGGGGGGAGATGGTTGACAAGATTCCGTGGGTACCCCGCATTGATCTTTGGCATAATGCCCATGAACTGGCAGGGACGCTGCCTGAGAAATACAAAGGAATGAGTGTAGAGGACATTCACAGGAAAGAAGGTTGGCCACTGCACAAGGTTGTACCAGAGTATCTTAAGCCCGAGAAGCCTGAAGATATCATCCACCGTGCCATGGGGTTATACCGATTAAAAGAATTTCCGTATGACTTTGAGTTTGCCTCGGATGTAGACATCAAAGTAGAATATGAAACCGATGGTGGTGAATATATCACTCACGTTGAATACCATACGCCGGTTGGGATGATTAGCGTGAGGCATGGAATTACCGAGGAAATGAAAAAATCTGGAGCTTCCATCACTTGGGTCAAGGAGACCGCGATAAAAGGCCCCGAGGACTACAAAACGCTTGCTCACATCTTTGGGAACCTAAAGTTGAAGAAGGCCTATGAACGTTTTTCAAGATGGAAAGATAGCGTTGGTGAAGATGGAATTGCTGTCGCACAGGGACTAGGTATTGGCTGTTCTTCTCCTATGCACTTTATCCAAAAAACTCTTATTGGCGCTACAAATTTTTATTATCACTATCATGATTATCAAAAACAAATGCAAATGCTCTCGGAAGCATTGGAGAATGTTTATGAACAATTGATTGATATATTAAGGGATTCGCCAGCAGATGCAGTTCTATGGTCAGCAAATGTTGATGATATGATTACATATCCTATTTATTTCGAAAAAGAGATACTTCCGTGGTGCAGAAAGGCCTCCGAGATTCTTCAATCTGAAAATATCCTTTTCATTATGCATACCGATGGTGAGAATAGAGGCCTAATGGACTTAATCCCTCAATGTCATATTGACATAGCTGATGCTGTTACGCCCTATCCCATGACTAAGGTAACAATTGACGAGTATTACGACCGTTGGTGCAGAACAGATAAGCTTACAATCCAAGGTGGGATCCCAGAAATTATGCTGCTTGAAGAGTCTACCTCCTGGGAGGATCTTAAGAACTATCTTGACCATATGTTCAAGGCTATTGCGCCAGGAAAAAGATTTATTGCCTCCATTGGTGATACAAGTCCGCCTAACACTGACTTTGATCGACTACTTTATATTGGTGAACGTTTTGAAAAAGAAGGTCGTTTGCCCTTAAAAGGAGGGGCCGTAACGCCTCTGACACGAGAGCATATGGAGGAAGTGGCAAAGAGGGTTGGGCCCAGACCTACCTCTGTTTACACGGAAAAGTTAGACATCATTAAAGAAGATGTTCTCAGGGGGGATGAAAAGAAAATCATTATAGACATTCGGAAGCTACTTGATGATAATGTTCCGGCCCAGGAGATTTTGAACTTAGGCATGCTGGCTGCTATGGAAATTATCGGTGAGAGGTTCAAGGACGGAAGTGTTTTTATCCCTGAGGTCTTACTTTCCGCAAGGGCCATGAACGAGGCATTAAAAGTTTTAGAGCCTTATTTGGCCAAAGGGCAAGCAGAAGCACAAGGAACTTTTATGATCGGAACCGTTCACGGAGACTTGCATGATATTGGAAAGAACATGGTTTTGACCATGTTAAAAGGTGTGGGTTTTGATGTTATTGATCTTGGTGTCAACGTAAAATCGGAAGAGTTTGTTAAGCAAGTTGCAACCAGGAAACCAGATATCCTCGGTATGTCAGCACTTCTCACCACAACAATGCCGCAGATGAAGGAAGTTATAGAGAGCTTGACAGAAGCTGGACTCAAAGAAGACATTAAGGTTATGGTTGGGGGAGCGCCTGTTACTGAAAAGTTTGCTGAAGAGATTGGAGCGGATGGCTATGCACGGGACGCGGGAGAGGCGGTTTCCGTAGCCAAAAAGCTGGTGGGGTATTTGCGCTAAGAGTTGTTTTGGTTATGTATAGATTCAGTGATGTCCAAAATAGGCTGAGATTTTGTTTTTGGTGGCCGATATTTCAGATACTTGTGTTGGCTAGTTAGGCCTCTAAAGGTTTAGGTTGTGTTTTTGTCCTTCTATACTTGCTGTCCAACACCGCGAAAGGGAAGCGCATATTGGACAGGCTCTGGCGCCAAGGATGCAGTATCAAAGGGATTGTCTACCCACTCCCACAGATCGCGATATGTAAAGAGATTCTAACTGAGAAATGCGACCAAATTTGACAACGACCACCCGAACCTGGACTTGGACTGAAGGTACTTGATCAGCAACCTGGCAATTAATGCCTGCCTGCCGGCCAGGCAGGGGTGGTACTATCGACGGACAATAGTTTGTTTTTGAATTTGAACTTGCGGTTGTGAGGGGCTGCCATCTTGCATAGCTTTACAGTCTCATAAGACAGATCCCCAAACATCTGCCAAGGTCTATGGGCATTGGCATAAGAGAGGGTAGATTTGTTAGGAGCATGCTTCATGCCCAGGTGACGAAGTTTCCTCATAGTGCAGGCCAGCCCTTCACATATTTCTCGGAGGCTCTTGGCCTGGCCTAGTTGACAAAACAGCATGGCTACAACCTGCCTGACTGCCGTACGGCAGGCAGGAATGATCCCAGGAGCTATACCCCTTACAATAACGCTTTGCCCTGTGCTTTACCACGAGGTTGTGAAACATTGGCCTAATAAACTACCCCGCCGCAAGCAGCGGGGTATTAGAATAGGGACAGCTGCCGATCTTCATACAGCTTTCGGTATTCGGAACCTTGTTTCTTGAC
>QMLZ01000510.1 GCA_003646995.1 Deltaproteobacteria bacterium
TATGAATTCGATAATCATTCAAACTCTCCTTAAGGTCTTCATGGCAGGATTTGCTGTCTCCTTGGCGCTGACCCCTTTGATGCGCTGGGTAGCATTCAAGACAGGCCAGGTAGCTGTTCCGAAAAAGAGCAGATGGCACAAGAAAGAGACCGCCCTTCTAGGGGGAATTGCAATATACATCAGTACAGTAGGAATATGGGCCTTGTCCGGGTTTTATCTGAACCTTGATGCCTTCAGCAGACCGATGCTCATAATAATGGCAGCGGCGACAGCCATTTTTTTTCTTGGCCTTGCAGATGATCTTGTAAACATGGACCCTCAGCACAAGCTGGCGGGGCAAATAATCGTTTCGGCCATTATGATTTTTCTGGGACTACATCTGCAGTGGACAGGATCTAAGACCTTTGATCTTCTCATATCCATCTTGTGGCTCGTGGGCATTACAAATGCGTTTAATTTGCTGGATAACATGGATGGCCTCGCAGCAGGTATAGCCTTTATAGGTGCAGCTGTCTTGCTTGTTTTTCTGCTCCTTTATTCAAGCTCCGTGCTCGAGAATATGGGAGTGCTATTAACAGTAGCGGCGTTTCTAGGAGCGCTACTGGGTTTTTTGGTATACAACTTCAATCCAGCGTCCATATTCATGGGAGATGCTGGTAGCCTTTTTATAGGATTTTTGGTTGCAAGTCTCACAATGAAGGTGCAGGGGGGCGAGATTGCAGGCAGGGGAATCCTACACCTGATTTCAGTTATCGCCGTACCCATTTTTATTGTTTTTATCCCCATATTGGACACCACATTTGTGAGCATCACAAGAAAATTGTTTGGTAGGAGCATATCGCAAGGAGGCCGGGACCACTCCTCCCACAGGCTAGTTGCGGTGGGATTTTCCGAGAGAAAAGCGGTTATGCTTTTGTATGGATTTTCAATGGCCTCAGGTGCCATGGCCCTGATTATCCAGCGCCTGAGTCCCTATGTTGGCCTTGTTATTCTGAGCCTTTATTTATTGTTCGTCGTGTTTTTTTGGATCTACCTGGGAAAGGTCCGCGTTTACGAGGAAGAGTCAATCCTTTCACGAAAACAAGGTATTACCCCGGTGTTGGTGGAGATTACGTATCGCCGCAGGCTCTTGGAAGTCCTACTGGATTTGGTCTTGGTATCCCTAGCCTACTATACCGCCTATTTGCTTCGTTTTGAGGGGAATCTACAGTTGAATTTCGACATGTTCCTCAAGTCGCTCCCGGTAATTATCGCTGCCCAGATCGTTAGTTCTTACTTTTTTGGGGTCTATAAAGGGGTTTGGGAGAGCACGGATGTCAATAACCTTATAGATTATGGCAAAGCCGTGACCTCTGCCACTGTCCTGACCATATTGATTCTTTTGGGGCTATACAGGTTTGCCGGGTTTTCAAGAGCAGTGTTCGCCATATATTGGGTCTTGATGATTGTTTTCATGTCCGTCTCTAGGCTGTCTTTCAGGCTATTGGATGAGGGTCTTGGCAGAAGAAACGGCTCGGGGAAAAAGGCTTTGATTTACGGTGCAGGCATGGGGGGGCAATTGACCCTTAGGGAAATAGAATGCAACAAGGCCCTGGGTCTAAAAGCAGTGGGGTTTATTGATGATAATGACTCTTTGAAGGGAAGAAGGATCAGGGGCTATAGTGTGTTGGGAACACGCGAAGATTTGTTAAGGATAGTTGATAGGTATGGCATTGAGGAACTTATTGTTTCCTTTAGGGAAAATGGTGATCAGACAAAAGAGGAGATTCAGAGGTATTTTGAAAGACTCGGGAAGGAGGTAAAAGTAAGGCAAATGAAACTTACCATCCAGTAGATTCCTGGTCTAATGAGTTGAAAAAGCGGGAGAAGGGTTAGACCCACTCCCGCTTTTTCATTCCTAAACTATCCAAATGAAAATCCCAAAGGAAGTGCGCTCTCTGGTGTTCCCTCTGGAACCCATGAAAGATCAGTTATTGTATATGTAGGATCCAGCGTTCTAAATATGGGAACTACTCTCATGCCTATTTGAGGGTCCCCTACAGAAAGATAGCTCATAAGTATTGTGGCGACCCCATCAAATTCCACATTGATAAATTTTATGGGTTTGTCCAAAGTGTTGAATGCTCCAGATCGTTCGCAGACCATGAATGTGTGAATACGGGCTGTTTTCTTGCACACATCAGTGAGATCTACCACGGTGTTACGAGCCAGGCAATCCGGGCAATGGATGCGGAATGGTAAGTAGACTGTGCCCTTGAATTCACAGTCAGGATTGTCACATCTTGAACCGTGTATTTTCCCCTTGCAAAGGTTTTCAAAGAAAACTGCTTCACCACCATATGTGTGGATGTAAGTCATGTCTCTTGGGTTGGTGACCCCCACGAGCCTCCACCCTTCATCCTCGTTTCTTATGGGCATATTAGGGGTGATGTGGTGAAAGTCACCTTTGATCTTATATTTGCCATTTTTTACCTTTACTGTACCGTACATGCTCATTTTATCGCCCTCCTTTATGCGTCCTCTTTGAGGAGATGGTCTGGATCCATAAGGATAGTGGCCGTTACGTGGGAACCGACCCCTGCATGGCTGATAGCGAGGGCCCTTTTGGCTCCCTCCACCTGAAGGTTAGTCCAGTCATCAGGCTTCTGTCTGCCAAATTCCTTCCAAAGATTGTCATCA
>QMLZ01000511.1 GCA_003646995.1 Deltaproteobacteria bacterium
AGCTCGTGTCTAAATTCATATACAAGTAGGGGTAGATACCCGAGGGCTCTATCCCTTGTTAAGGCCTTTTGTATCTGGTGGTCTTGAAGGCAAATGAAGTAGAAGTCACGGCTTTTCGTCTTTGATTCAAAACTGCTGACTACCCTTGTTCCTTTGTTCAATAACGCAAATGCTTGTTGGGCTATCTCATTTGTCTTCAGGGAAGAAAGGGTCTTAACATCATATCTGTGCCTTTTCCACTGCCCCAAGGAGAATTTATAGAAGTCCCCTGTTGCATCCTCAGCAATGTCAAGGGCTTCGTTTAGCGTCAAAATATCATCGTCATTAAAGGGCAAATAGGCCATTTGTGTAAGGCTCATATTTGGGATTGAATTATTGAAATAATAAGGCCGATCAGAGAAATGTCAACACCATAATGCCTTTTTTGATGGTGGCGGTGACTGGACTTGAACCAGTGACCCTGCGGATATGAGCCGCATGCTCTGACCAACTGAGCTACACCGCCAGGATTTGTTTATACACATCAGTTTATTTAAATTTTGTGCCTTGTCAATTAAATAATAAAAGGCGCGAGGCTTAGGGTACAGGACCAGAAATTCACCCTTTGCTGGCGGTCCTTATGCCTTACGCCTTACGCCTTATTGTCCCAACTGCCTCGTTATTAGAAATACTTCAGTCCCGGTGGTAATCCCGAAACCTTATTCCTGAAATCTACAGATACTTCTTCACTTCCTCGGTCAGGGCCGGGACCACATCGAAGAGGTCAGCGACCACACCATAGTCAGCCTTCTGAAATGTGGGGGCATCCGCATCCTTGTTGATCGCAACAATCACCTTTGACGTGCTCATACCCGCCAGATGCTGAATTGCCCCTGAAATACCGCAGGCAATATAGAGACCCGGGGAGACAACCTTTCCGGTCTGACCCACCTGGTCCGAATGAGGTCTCCATCCCGCATCTACTGCTGAACGCGAAGCACCCACGGTAGCCCCGATAAGATCAGCCAGGTCTTCCAGGATCTTGTAGTTTTCCGGCCCTTTCATGCCTCGTCCGCCTGATACAATCTTGTCTGCTTCAGTCAGGTCAACCTTGCCGCTCTCATCTTTGAGAACATCGACGACCTTGATTTTAATGGCACCGTCATCAAGACTGAAGGCGGCGTCCAAAACTTCTGCCGACCTGGACGTATCTGGCTCATTTATGTCCATTACTTTTGGCCTGGCAGTGGCCATTTGCGGCCAACTGTCCTCAAAGGTAACCCTGACATAGGCCTTGCCTGCATAAATAGGCCTGGTCGCCACAAGATTTCCATCTTCCACCGCAAAGGCTGTGCAGTCCTGGGCCATGCCCACACTCAGTTTTCCCGATAACCTTGAAGACAGGTCCTTTCCCTCAGCAGATGCCCCCAGCAATAAAATGGCCGGATCATCGGCCTTGACCAACTCGGAAATGACTGAAGCATAGGCATCAGTCGTATAGGTCGCAAGCCTTGGATCGTCTGCTACTAAAACCTTATCAGCGCCATAATTGCCCAACGCTGCTGCCTTTCCCTTGATACTGGAGCCAAGCAAGAGGACCGTTAAGTCCTGTCCTAATGCATCAGCAAGACGTCTTCCTTCACTGATTATTTCATATGTAATCTTTCGGATCTCTCCATTTCTTTGCTCTGCAATTGTCCAAACTCCCTGTGCCATTTTTCTATCTCCTTAAGATTAAACGTTTAACAATTTCTAAATCATTGAAATTTTGGATCCTGCCATCCATATGACCTCTTTTCTCTATACCCATCAATCCATTATTCCAATCAGATTACTTTAGCTTCATCATGGAGCAGTTTGGCCAATCCAGCCGCCTTTTCCTGGGGTGTCTCCCCTTCAACAATCCTCCCTGCTTCTCTCGCCGGAGGTGGCGTTATCTCCAGGATCTTCACTTTTCTTGCGCTTTCCCCAAATTCCGCCGCATCCAGCCCCAGATCAGAAAGCGTTTTTTCATCAAACGGTTTCTTTTTGGCCTTCATAATCCCGGGAAGAGAGGCGTATCTCGGTTCATTCAATCCTTTTTGAGTAGTAATAAGAGCAGGTAAGAGCGATTCAATAACGAGTGTGCTTCCCTCTATGGGCCTGTTTACCTTTACGGACTTGCCATCCTCAGCCACCTCGACCTTCTCAATAACTGAGAGCTGGGGAATATCCAAAAATTCTGCAAGGTTTGCCCCCACAACGCCCATATCATCATCCACGCCCCTCTGGCCGGAAAAAATCAGGTCATAGTCAAGGGCCTTTATGGCCGCGGCAAGGGCCTTTGCCACAGCAAGGGAATCGCTTCCCTCTAAAGCTTCGTCACTGATAAGTATGCCCTTATCAGCCCCCATGGCCAGAGCAGTGCGAATGGATTCTGTCACTCTTTTAGGACCAAGACCCACTACAGTGACCTCGCCTCCAAATTTCTCCTTGATGCGCAAGGCCTCTTCCACACCATATTCATCATAAGGATTCATCACCCATTTGATGTCATCTGTTACAATCGATTTCCCGTCCGACGCGACTTTGATCTGGGTCTCCGTATCCGGCACCTGTTTTAAGCAAACAATAATATTCACTTTTTTCTCCTTTCACTCATATGTTTTTGGTTACATGAACATCAACCTTGACGGTTTCGTAAAAAGTCGTCACTCCG
>QMLZ01000512.1 GCA_003646995.1 Deltaproteobacteria bacterium
CACAGAAGAAAGGCAATGGTCCTCCTAATCGGGTCAACGGTTCTCACCCTTGGTGATCCTGTCTCTTCTACAATATGGAGAGAGATGTCGCAATCCCCTCCTAATCGGGTCAACGGTTCTCACTGCAGATAGCCCTTGAGCAATTAGCGGATAGAATCGACGCGTCGCAATCCCCTCCTAATCGGGTCAACGGTTCTCACGTTGCTTTGGAGGCTATGGATAAGGTATGGGAAGGCCTCAGTCGCAATCCCCTCCTAATCGGGTCAACGGTTCTCACGAGGCACAATATAAGATAAACAGGTGCCTTTTATGTAGGTCGCAATCCCCTCCTAATCGGGTCAACGGTTCTCACGAGGAAGTGCGAGTCTATAAAGACTGGTACGATCACTTGCGTCGCAATCCCCTCCTAATCGGGTCAACGGTTCTCACGGACCGTCCCCAACAAGATTAATCTTAACCCGTAAGGGTCGCAATCCCCTCCTAATCGGGTCAACGGTTCTCACACGGAAAAATGGAAGAATTAAAAAATTTTTTTACAGGTCGCAATCCCCTCCTAATCGGGTCAACGGTTCTCACTAGGAGTAAATTGCTATAAAAGGAAGTAATCAAAAGAGTCGCAATCCCCTCCTAATCGGGTCAACGGTTCTCACCATGACACAGAATCGTGAAGAGGAGCGTTATATTGCTGCGTCGCAATCCCCTCCTAATCGGGTCAACGGTTCTCACCAAAACGAGAGATGAGCAAGGTATTATCCCAGGCCTTGATGTCGCAATCCCCTCCTAATCGGGTCAACGGTTCTCACGATGAGTTTATTTTGTCTGGGAAAGATACTTTGTGGGTCGCAATCCCCTCCTAATCGGGTCAACGGTTCTCACCCCGGCGAAGGAGAAAAAACAAATGGCAATTACAGTGTCGCAATCCCCTCCTAATCGGGTCAACGGTTCTCACCTGAGTGGATATTGCTATCAGATTTCGACAGCCTTGGGTCGCAATCCCCTCCTAATCGGGTCAACGGTTCTCACCTCAACTCAAAACAAAAAAACAATTGCCTGACATGACCAAGTCGCAATCCCCTCCTAATCGGGTCAACGGTTCTCACATACCACTTTGGAAAAAATTGGGACTACAACAATCTCCGTCGCAATCCCCTCCTAATCGGGTCAACGGTTCTCACTCAAAATCCCCGTTGAAGCCGATTATAAGAAGTTGCGTCGCAATCCCCTCCTAATCGGGTCAACGGTTCTCACACGAAATAAATCTTTGATAAAAGGAGGGGAAAATAAAAGTCGCAATCCCCTCCTAATCGGGTCAACGGTTCTCACGCAACCATATTCTGGGAGACGGAAGTGTATTAGGATGTCGCAATCCCCTCCTAATCGGGTCAACGGTTCTCACGGTTGGGGTCAATCAGCTCGTGCTCGAAATCCTCCAGTCGCAATCCCCTCCTAATCGGGTCAACGGTTCTCACACAAAGAAAGAAGTCAGCTCGGCAGGGGAGCGGGGATGTCGCAATCCCCTCCTAATCGGGTCAACGGTTCTCACCCGGTCTTGGCGAAATCCTCGCTTTATCGGCTGCGAAGTCGCAATCCCCTCCTAATCGGGTCAACGGTTCTCACACTGCCGTGTATCTGAATATCAAATTAGACTGATATACGTCGCAATCCCCTCCTAATCGGGTCAACGGTTCTCACGATATAGATAGAAAAACAAGGAGGAAAAAAGGGAAATGCGTCGCAATCCCCTCCTAATCGGGTCAACGGTTCTCACGAGTGGAGACAGAAACTAAAACAAATCAGGAGGACAAATGTCGCAATCCCCTCCTAATCGGGTCAACGGTTCTCACACATTCAGTTTATCGTTGGCTTGACGGCAAAATGCAAGGGTCGCAATCCCCTCCTAATCGGGTCAACGGTTCTCACTCTGCCGGGCTAATCGATACATCAATTCCCAGCAGACTAGTCGCAATCCCCTCCTAATCGGGTCAACGGTTCTCACGCCGGATTTTCCTTTATAGGGAATTCCGGCTTTTTTTGTCGCAATCCCCTCCTAATCGGGTCAACGGTTCTCACCGATTGATAGACGCCATTACGGCTGCCATTGCACCGATAAGTCGCAATCCCCTCCTAATCGGGTCAACGGTTCTCACGGCTGGGTACGAGTATTGCCTGTTGGAGCAGGACGCTCTGTCGCAATCCCCTCCTAATCGGGTCAACGGTTCTCACCAATTATTCTATTGTTTTCTGGACATGGGGTAATGTGTCGCAATCCCCTCCTAATCGGGTCAACGGTTCTCACCGAAACGGAAGATCCGTTTGATAGAAAGGCTTCCGGCGAGTCGCAATCCCCTCCTAATCGGGTCAACGGTTCTCACAATACGTGCTAAGTGAAGAACACAGAAGCCTCAATCCTGTCGCAATCCCCTCCTAATCGGGTCAACGGTTCTCACTTAAAATAAATACCTGAAAACACTTGACTTTTTGAGTCGCAATCCCCTCCTAATCGGGTCAACGGTTCTCACGGTTCGGCTGGGAGATGAAAGAAAAGAAGATCGAGGACGTCGCAATCCCCTCCTAATCGGGTCAACGGTTCTCACGGCAATCCGGCCTACATATATAGCATGTGACTTATGGTCGCAATCCCCTCCTAATCGGGTCAACGGTTCTCATGGTCGGTA
>QMLZ01000112.1 GCA_003646995.1 Deltaproteobacteria bacterium
GCGTAGGCAAAAGAAGCGTACTTCTCCCTGAGATCAAGCCG
Source organism: Deltaproteobacteria bacterium (assembly GCA_003646995.1). The sequence goes on from QMLZ01000112.1 coordinate 42, forward strand.
ATTCCGCCACGTATCGCAGAGATCCAAGAGGTTTTTTCTCTGCTGCTGGTTTTGGGGAACAGGGATTGATGAAAGCTGCCCAGTGGCATCCCCTCCTTCTTCCACCTTGATGGCCAATTCGGCCAAAAGCAGGGACTGGGCAAACTCTGCTCGCACCTTCTCCATGGAACCGCCCGTTGAAACACTTATCCCAAATTCCGACTGGAAAAGCCTGCCCAACTCAGGCAAGGCGTCTTTCTCGGCAATCTTGGGGTCAAACTCCTCCTGGCAAAGGAACTTCAGCGCCAGTTCCTTGGGGACCGTGGTGTCAAAGATGAGCTTTAGGGTGCTTATTTCTTCGTCTGCATGGGCCAATTGGTCCAGATCTTCCAGAGCGAGCTTGCCAGCTTCCACATCACTGACGATCTCTTTCACCTGCTCTGGCGGAGCAATCTTCTTGAACACCCTCTCAGCAATCACCCTGAGCCTGGTGTTTCTCTGCCAGGGGCTGGCTCCAGGGGCCATGACCACTCCGGCTTTTTCCACTTCAACAAGGGCATGGTTGGTATCCGATGGACTCATGGGCACATAAATCAGGACTTTGGGTGGAACATCAGGGTTAGAGTTGATTTTCCCTTCCTCATCCACGAATTCCAGGAATGGCTCCAACTGCCAGCGCAGCTCAAGAAAGCTCCCGTTATAGATGAAGATGGTGGTTTCATGCAGAGAAAGGTCCCTCACCAGGTTTTGATAAACTCCCTCGGGGTCATACCAGACCACGATACCGTGGTCCTGGATCTGCTTGGAGATGAGGGATATAAGCTCGTGGGTCACTTTTCCCATCCTCCCATTAGCCCCCAGCCATTCTCCTAAGTCTTTTATCGAAGGTCAGAAGCTCGCATCCATGGGCCTCGGATTTGACCCAAATGAGGCAGTCCAGAAGGCTCAGCCCAGAGGATTGTTCAAAGCGGTTCAAGGCTTCGATCAGCAGGCTTTTGTCCTTATTGTCAACACCTTTGTAAAGAACGAGGTCCTTCAAAGCCCTGGCAGCCTCCTTGGGAGGGACAGCATAAACCTTGGTCAGCACATAGAAAGCCTTCAGAATCACCTCTCCTGGAATGATGGCCTTCTGCTTCCCATCTCTGAGATCTTTAAAGAATGGAGAGATCTCTCGGTACTGCCTCTCGTTGTCCGCCAAAAGATAGCGCAGGATAACGTTGGTATCAGGTATCTTCCTTGTATTCATCGGCTATCTTTTCCCAGGCAATCTCCCTCTCTCTCTCAAAGGGAAGGTCGCCCCTGCCATACTTTTTGAAAATACCTCCGAGATCACGTACAGGTTCCAAGATGATCCTCTCATTCTCAACCCTGAACCTGACAATATCGCTGCCCAGCATGTCCCTCATCTTTTTAGGGATGGTGACCTGTCCTTTAGATGTTATCTTGGCTATGGCTTCCATTTTTCATTACCTCACACTTTATCCCTTACTCCTCAGTATAGGTAAGGAAGCAATAGAGTCAAGATGCCTTAATCCTTAGCGAGGCAACAGAATTGCTTTGCAAGCATCTTCAAGAAGGAAAGGGTTGTTTTATATATACAAAACATATACATTGTATATCAGGAGGCAGGACTTGGTGGAGTTCCGATGGATTGAATGGAATGTACAGCATATAGCTCAACACGGCGTGGAACCCGAGGAGGCAGAGGAGGTTGTTCTTACAGGAGTCACTATGAAGGGAAGGGAGGACACCCTGATAGCCACAGGGCCAACTTCAGAGGGCAGGTTTTTATTCGTGGTTTACAAAAAAGATGGAAACCAGGTGTTTGTTATAACCGCCAGGAACATGACAGAGAAAGAAAAAAGGAGTTGGAGAAAAAGATATGGCAAAAAGAAAAGAAGACCTTAAAAAGCTAGAAGAACTCAGGGCTTATTATGACAAGGGGGATTTCTCTGCATTAATCGAAAAAGGAGAAGAAGTTCCCAGTCCCTTCACAGGAGAAGACTACAAGGCATGGAAGAAAACAAGGAAAATGAAACAGATATCGCTGCGTCTTCCCGAAGATCTGATAGCCGAGTTAAAAGTAGAAGCCATGAAGCAGAATATTGGATATCAAACCCTCATAAGACAGATTTTGACCAACAGGTATAGAAAATCTTCCTAACTATGCCAAAATAACAAAAAAAGGGGGACTCCTCTACCCTATCTCCATCTCCCCAAGAGGCTGGTACATAGCTCTTCTCAGCCTTCATACTCCAATCCATGGGCAATGGCGTAGGATTTGTTGGTTCTGCACTTCTCCTTGACTCTCTCTGGCCAGTAGTTCATGGCCATGTGGGACCAGTCGTAGTCGCCTCTCTCCAGGGCCTGCCAGCACTTCTTGGGCTCGGCCTGCCAGGACGGAAGAAGCTCCCACAGCGGCGCCATGTTGATGAGAACGCCGTCGTCAATGTGGGGCTCGTAGCCCCGCTGAAGGACAGCCTCAATTCGCCGGGCAAACTCCTTCACATCGGTTAACTCGTCTCCCAAGTTGGCTAACTCCTTCTCTAACCTGCGCTTTTCACGACCCTGAGCCTCCTCAAGGGCCTTTTGCAATTCCTTCATTCTGGATTCCAACAGCCTGATTTTGGCCCCCACATACTCCTCCCCAAGGATGCGGTAGAGAGTGTCTTTGGTTATGCGCTCGTGAAAGACCCACACGCCGTATTTCTTCTTTGGAGACTGGAGAAGCCAATAGACGGGCCGTTTCCTGTACTGCTGTATGTGCTCCTTGAAAAACTTGGCTCCCAGATATTGGCGGAGGGCGTCTTCCATGTCCGCGCCCTTTTTAGGGCCCACGGCTTCCATCACCACCTCTTTTGCACCCTCATCCCCCAGCATGATCTCCAGAGCCTTCACAACGTTGGCCGCCAGGTCGTCTGGATGGCCTTTGTCCAAAACCATTATGCCGTCAGGGTCCACGAGCCCCCTGAGCTGCGAGGCCACCTCTTCAGAAAACCGGCCCCTGCCAAGGGCACCAGGGATGCCAGGCTTAAAGCGCCCCAACACTATACCCACAGCGTAGCTGATCCAGCGCCTGGCTAACGATGAACGCTGAATGCTGAACGATGAACCATCTTCCAATGATGAATGCTGAATGCTGAACGATGAACCATTTTCCAATGATGAATTATGAACGATGAATGATGAACTAATTTTTCGCACGGTTTCGCCTCTCTTTCACTGTTTTTACGGATGCCACCAGAATGGCGGCAAGTTCATCAGCTTCTTTCAGAAGATTCTCAACGTTCCTTTGACTCAAAATCCCAGATTCCACCAATATCTCCATCCAGTAAATACTCTCTTCCAACTCCTGTAGAGCTCCTTCTACTTTACTGATGAACTCTGCGTTAGACCGGGCTCTTGTTCCTTCATGATATTGAGCACCCACCGACGTCCCAGATCTGAGTAATTGTTTGCCCAACACCTGTGCCACGGTCTCCTTAGGAAGGCTGGAATAAAGCCGGATAACCTGCAAAGCAAATCGCCTGGTTCTGCTCTTCAAATCCTCCGGCCTTTTCATCTCCTATTCCTCATTCCCCGTTCATTATTTATCGTTCATCATTCCGCCTTCATCATTCCTCGTTCATCATTCCTCGTTCCGCCTTCATCGTTCCTCATTCCCAGCTCTTCCTCAATGGCCTGGTGGTCTTCCTCTGATATGCCGTAGAGGCGGTAAACCTCTTCGTCTATCTGGCGCTCAATTTCAGCCAAAAGAGCTGCCCTCTCCTCCGGCCCCATTCTTCCATTTTCATCCTTCATCCTTCCGCCTTCATCACTCATCGTTCCTCGTTCATCGTCCCGCATTCCTCGTTCATCATTCATCGTTCCTCGTTCATCATTCCCATCCGGCCAGTCAGGCGGAGCCACAAAGTCCCATGTGGTCTCGTCCTCTTCCGCATCCTTTTTCGCCAGCTCTATGGCCTTTTCCACCAGCTCGCGTAGGACATTACTTGATTTTTGGGGAACAGGAGCCTTCGAAGCGGCTCCAACCGTCATATGAATCGTCGGGTTTACGAGGTTGAGGGCATAATCTGCAAAACCGCTGTTAAGCACCCCGAGTAACCCGAGTAGATCAAGATAGGACTGCAAAAAACACGATGGTGCTTCTACGTTAAAAGTAAATCCTTCTGGCATGTATCTCACAGATAAGCTTTTACTCGTGGTATGGCTCCACGTCACCCCCCGGCGGAAGTAGAAAGCAGGATTTCGAATAACCGCAGGTTCAAACGCTCGCAATTCCTTCCCGTCCCTCCACCAATTCACCACGTGCTCCTGGTTTCCCCACCAGCGCTTGAAGCTGCCGCCTTTCATGTGAGGAAACCACTTTTTCTCGCTGGAGGCGGCCTCTTCCCGACTTTTGCAGCCAAAGCCGATGCGATCAATCCCTACCTCCCACCAGAACCGCAGGAAGCGAAAGTTGTCACTGGTCTGAAGACCAACAACCGGCTTGGCCACCTCCTCCAGCCTCGGCAGCTCCTCAAACACCCGCCTCAAGCCCGGTGTAATCCAATACACCCACGGGCTACCGGGGATGGCATCAAAATTCCCCTGGCGGTAAAGGTAAACATAGGGTATGGGATTGTGTGGTCTAGTCATGATTATAGCCTCTCCGTTCTGAGTCTTTTATCTACTCATTCAGAATAGCTCGCCTCCATAAGTCGCTTAATTGGTATACCCAATTTACTCCCAGCCTTTTGCCTATCTTTGTGGCTAACCGGATGCAGATAACAGTGATTTACTACCATTAGTCTGATAGCATTTTTCGCTATATCTGAAAAATCGTCGTCCTTAAATCTCCTTGCAATTTCGTTGATTTGTATGTTTTTGTTATACCACATTAACACTCCATGCTTTATACAAAACGATGCTGGAGTTCCGATTTTATCGCAAACTTTTGTTACAATTTCTATTAACTTGTCCGACCCCAGAGAGTGAGTTAGCTTTGCTAAAATTCCATAAACAACTAAGAAGTTAATATTCCAAAATATAATCCTTGCCATTTTTCTAAGGTCCTCTTCCAAGGGCATCTTCTTTTTCTTGCTTATTATTTTATTTAATCGTTCGGATATAGATTCTGTCATAGATTCTTGGTTATCTTCTATGCCTATAATCTCTAAGTAGAAGCTGAGAAATCTAAGGAGAACGTTCACTCCTTCTTCAAACAAGTTTTCCAGCGCCGATCTCTCCAGCGAGCCTGAACGATTTTTCATGATACATCCTATAACTTCTACGGTTTTTATGGCTCTTCGTAGTTCTCTAACGTCTGAACGATCATCCTTTCTAACGCTGTCACTATCATCTGTTTGTTTTTCTTCCAATTCATCTTTTATCTTCAATTCTCTTTCTCTCTCTTCATCCGGCATAGTTCGCCCAGAAGGAAGAGCTGCTTTGATGATAATGTCTGACTGTCTATCAAAAAAATCCATTTCACTCTTAGATAAAGTGGCAGGCTCATAGCCGTCAAAGAGGCATAATGCGTTTAGTATTAACTCGTCCAAGATATTTTTATCCTTGGAGTGGTGCACCATGAAGACAGCTATGTATGCATATTCATCTATATTAAGGTTATTTATTATCTTTTCTATTTCCCCCTTGCACTTTTCTATATGTTCTACCATGTATTTTGCCACAAAGAAGTAATATAGATATGGGTATCTAAAGGAATAGTTTGCAAAACTATCGATTTTTATTATCCGCTTCAAATTTCTAAGAAGAACCTCTATGCTAATCGGCAAATTATACTTGCTTTTATATGATTTTATGAAGAACTCGAAATCCTGAGGATAAAGCTCACTTTTCCCTTCACAGTAGATGTAGAAAGCTAATTCAGTTAGGAAATTTATATAAATATCTATTTCATCATTCCTCACTCCATTTTTTCTTAGGTAAAGATATATTAGGGCCTGGTAGCAGTAACCTTGCGATGTAATCTCCTGCTCAAGTGGCATAGCAAATGTCTCGTAAGTTATAATAGCGGACAGAATAAAAAATGGATAGGATGGCATAACACCTCTTCCAAACGACTTTCCAAGCGTTGAATCTATTAATTCAGTGTATTTATCAATGTCTTTATATTGGTTTATATCCTCTCCGTCTATTATTCCAGCCCATTTCCTTATCAGCTCATATCTAAGAGAAGCTTTTAGCTCTCTAATCTTAAAGTGGATAAAATCAGAAACCAGCTTCTCATCTCTAATGTTCATAGTAAATATATCATCAACTGTTACGACGCAACGTGGATATACTATTAATCCTTCTATACATTTCTCCTTATTTTTTATGAGATGTAAATCATCTAATATTGGTACTATTCTGATTCTATCGATGTCATCTAAGTCCAACTCTGTCTCTTCGTATTGCTCGTTAAAAGCTGACCTAATTTTGTTTTCTAATTTACCGGAAAAATTAGCCCCCCTGATATATATGGGAATAAAATTCTTGGTCCTTAGCTCTTTAAAGATAGCTTTACATAATGTGGTTTTTCCTGATAACTCTTCGCCGGCAATGACAAGTCTTGAATAGTCTGGAAACTTCTCGATTACTTCTCTAAAGTTAATTCTCTTCTCCAACTCTCCAAAATCGTCGTACTTGTCAAGCTCTGGATAGACTAAGATGTCTTCTAATGTAACTTTTTCCTTCTTTGGATGTGCCCCCTCCAATAGACCAGTGTCATTCAAAAAATCGCTGAATTCTTTTGATAATCTTAGTTTTCTTATTTTCATCTCCATCTCTATTATTCTTTTCAATCCGTTATATACATCGTGCCAAGCTTTATCTTTATCTTCGAATTGTGAGATAGGTTTTCCATCTGTTGGTAGAGCTAGCAAGCTGGATACTTGAGGGTCATCTAGCCAACCACATGGGCGTAATATAATCGGTATTACTGGTATTCCTTTCATTTTCCTCATTTCTATTGCCCGATCCCTTTCTATCTTACAACTTGGTGATGCTAGAAAATCGGCTGATAAGAATAGACATATAATATCTGCGTTATCTAAGTTATTATCTATTCTTTCTTGAAACTCGGTTCCTGCAAAAATCTCACGATCGTACCAGTCCTTTATTAATCCCTTATCTTTCAAAGGTGTTATATACTTCTTGAATTCCTTGATAAAAGGATTCTCATCAGTATTATCTTGGTGTGAATAACTGATGAATAACTTTAATCCGTTAATTTGCCCCATCCCACCTCCTCCTCTTAATACTTTATCTTAAGTGCTTCCGCTTGTTCTATGTTCTATTCTATAAGTTCTCAACCAAAAAGAAAACACTTGTGTTACAATCCCATAACTGCCTCTATCGATGGAGATGTATTAAATCTACGCCTGTTTAGTAATCCTCCATTTGCTTTTCTAACTCCATCAACGCCCTCTCAAAGGCCTGGCGCTTGGCTTCGCCGTCTTTTTCCTTCACCAGGCGGAAATAAACCCCAACGGAGTTGTTGCGAAGGTCTGGATCTGGCTCCCGGCGGAGGACGTAGGCTGCCGTTTGAAGTGTCCCCGGATTACCGACAGAGAACAATCCTGGTCCTGCGTGTAGGAGAGTTTCTACTACGGCTTCCTCTCTGATCTTTTTTCTCAGGTTCTCGTAAGAGCTGATGAACATGAAAGAATGCATGGTCAGCATTCCAACTCGCCCATTTTCACCGGCCAGTTCTAGGCACCTCATGATAAAGGCAGCGTAAAGATCGCCCTTGGCCTCGGGGTACTGCTCAGCAACGAGCTTCTTCAGCCTATCGTTCATCTTTCTGGCCGACATGTAGGGCGGATTGGTAACCACCACATCGTACCGCTCCGATAGGAGATGATACAATTTCAGACCCTTAGTAGTCTCGCCAGCGAAGAAACCCCTATCAGCCCCATTTTTCGACTGCTCCCGGGCGAACTCATCAAGGGCCTGGATCACCTGTACCTCAAGAAGCTCCCAAAACTCCCTCTGTCCCGCCTCTGTTTCAAATTGATCTTCAGAGAAACCCGGCAAATGAGGCCTTATACTCTCCCTTTTGTAGCGCTCCCTTTCCTGCTCCACCAATGAGCGGATCTCTTCCTCTAACCTGAGTAGAGAACCCAGTTGCTCGGAATCTACAAGCTTTGCCTGCAAGGCCGAGAGTATCCTTTTGTAAATTGGACGTTTCTCAAGACCCGATAGACTTAGGAAGTCCTCCAGCCGGTTGCCGTCTATCATGTGGATATTGGCACAGGCCAGATTGCTTTCCTGCAATATAACCTTGGGATTGATAGTTTTGGCCTTTAGATAAAGGGTAAGAGCAGAGAGCTGCACAGCCCTCAAATCAATGTCTATGCCGTAAATGTTATTGGCAATAATGGCAGCAGGGATATCTTCCTCCCTTTCAACAGAGGGGATTTCCGGCCAGCCTGGTTTCCCTGCATTGGCCATCTCTTCTTTGTACATTTCGTGAAACAGATCGAAAGCCACAAGGCCGAAGTGCATGGTTCCGCAGGCAGGGTCTAAAAGCTTAATCTCCCTTACAGGCTTAAAGGAAGCCTTTGGCAGACTCTCGCTGTCTAAAGGAACCAGGTATTCCAATTTAGAGGCAAGAGTGGAGTCAGGGTGCATCTGCATCCAAAGGCGGCCTAGGGTGTTTTCAACAAGGAATCTAACTATCCACCTTGGCGTAAATAACTGGGTCACTGTTGGAATATCGCTTGCCTGGAATTTAGTTTTGGCTTCCCTTACCTCCCGAAAAGCCTTTTCGAGCTCCTCGGAAATAAAGCCCTGATACACCCACCCTATGGTCTCCTCATTTCCTGGCTCCCAGGCTTCTTTAAGCTCTTCAGCATTGAGCAGGTCTATTAGCCCCTTCAGAGCAGTTGGACGGGGAAAGAAGCGACTGGCCAGGCTGTCGGGGTCGAAGAGAACTCTAACTTCCTCGGCAAGTCTGGCGCACTGGGCAAGGATAAAGTGCCTGTAGGCCCGCTGCCTGGGGCCTTCGCCTCTACCGTCCTGGGGAAGGTCTCCCTTTTCGTAATCTTCCAAATGGGCCTCGTTTCCCGGCTCGGTGACCCATAGGATGAACCCGCTGGGGTCGAAACCGCGTGAGATGGTGGGGCGAATGAGCTTTCGGGCTTCCATCATCTTGAAGGCCACAAAGCGGTTGAGCCACGTGAAGGCGGCCTCCCTCACCAGCTTCTCTCTGGCCTTTTTATGGGAAAC
>QMLZ01000513.1 GCA_003646995.1 Deltaproteobacteria bacterium
ATCCGCGGTTTCCAGTACATTCACCATGTGAAGCAGCTCTTTCTGTGACCTTTCCGAGTACCATGTTCTCAGGTACTCCCCGGGTTTTATCTCTGCCGAATAGTCCACCTGCCTTGCTTTTTCCTCGAAATCCCTAATCTCTCTTTTCAGAATTTTGAGGTTGTAGTGTCCAGTCTTGGCTTTTGCAAAGAGGTGCCCGAATTCAGACAATTCCAGCCCTATTGAGGGGATGCCCCTGATCATGCACTCTACGTTTGTTGTGCCACTGCCTGCGAAAGGGTCGACCACGATGTCCTTTCGTGATAGCCTGCTGTGTTTTAGCAGGAATTCAACAAGTTGAGGGATGAACTTACCCAGATAGGGATGGAGACCATGGACGTGTTTTGTCCTTTCAGACTGTCTGACTTCTGAAAAAGACAGAACCCGGGGTACGGCTTGTTGCTGTTTCCCGTCCATAAAGGGCTATTGTGCAGGCTCGGCATTAGATGTTACATGCGTGGAGTGCGTTTTTTGCTTTTGATGTGAAGAGATGGAAAGAAAACCGGGGGATAGGGGAGATTCAAGGGAACGCTGGATATGTCGGGGATTGGGAAGTGATGAGAAACTACTGTAGCAGTCTGAGAAGGCCTTACTCTGCTTTTTGTTTATATAATCCCCTATGGAATTTGGTGCACGCGGATCCCGACGAACAGCAGATACAAACATCAATATTTTGGCATCCAATGAATTTTTTATGCTTGATTTTCGCATGTGACATCGTTAATATACAAGCTTATAATAATTGTAAAAAGTAACCCCCCTTTACAAACAATTTCCATCATGTGAGGCAGATATGGGTGCTATCAAAGCTCTATCCATCTTTGCGTTGGCGGCTTTTTTTCTTACCATCAGTGCTTGTATGACAGCCCAACAGCACTACGAGCAGACACATGGGTACCAGGAAAAGCAAATGACTGTCGGAATTGTGCAAAAGGAAATACGAAAGGGTATGACCGGAGCACAAGTCGCCGAGGTGTTGGGTTCTCCCAACATTGTCACAACTGACGAGAACGGAAATGAAGTCTGGGTCTATGACAAGATTTCCACTGACGTTACATACTCCACCAGTAGTGCAGGGGGAGGTGTCGCTCTGCTCGTAGGGGGCATTGTTGGAGACGCACTTGTCGGTGGCGCCCCAAGCGGGAGTTATAGCAGCTCTGCAGGCGCTCAATCAAAGACGCAGAGAACGCTCACTGTTATTATCAAATTTGACAAGAACAAGAGGGTCAGGGATTTTGCATATCATGCGAGCCGATTCTAGGTGCAGTGTCTAGGAGGGGGCCATGGTTAAGCGAAGGCATCTAGGTCTATCAATAGTGTCGACCTTTCTGGTATTTCTCTGCGCCTGCCAAGCCACTGTCCCTAAAGATGTGCTTAAGCTGCCACCTCAATCCCTTGAGGTCAGACAAAGAGAAACCCGGATATTTGAGACTAAGGACGAGAAAAAACTCCTCTCCGCTGGCGCTGCGCTTTTGCAAGACCTCGGCTACCAGCTTGATGAGAGCGAGGTTTCCCTTGGGGTTATTGTCGCTTCAAGAGACAGGGATGTGAAAAGCGCTGGAGAGATAATTGGTTCGGTTATAATAGCTGCACTATTTGGAGTGTACACCCCTGTAAGCAGGAATCAGAAAGTACTGGCTTCTTTTGTCACAAGGCCGCTTGATGAGAAGAGGATAGCGGTGAGAGTGACATTTCAACACATGGTTTGGGACACCTCGAACAAGTTGATAAAAAATGAAATAATAGATGACCCCAAAATCTACCAGGAATTCTTTGAAAAGCTTTCAAAAGCAGTTTTTCTGGAGGCCCATGGACTATAAGGTAACAGCTATGAACAGGAATTACACCCACATACTCTTTTCGCTATTTTTGTCTTTCCTGCTTTTAGGATGCGCTACTCCGCAAAAGAACATCCTAGAGACGAATGAATCACAGCTAAAACTCCGTAGTATACAAAGCAGAGTATTTGACATAAACGACAAGAACCGCTTACTGAGGACCATTATTGCGACGATGCAAGACCTCGGTTTCGTTATAGACAAGGCCGACGAGACCCTGGGAAGCGTGTCAGGTACGAAGCGCTCAGGTTACACTTTGAGGATGACCGTGTCCGTGAGGCCGAAAGGCGATAAGCAAATGGTTGTAAGGAGCAACGCGCAATACAATCTTATTACAGTAGAAGACCCCGAGATATATCAGGAGTTTTTCTCCGCGCTCTCGAAAGCCCTGTTTCTCGATGCGCAACATATAGAGTAGGCGATAATACTTCTCTTCGTTATCTAGCAAGATACGCGCTTGCCAAACAGCGACCTAATCATCTTAGGCAGATGTCTTTTTAACCCCACCGGGAGAAAATCAACCATGAAAAAAGCCACCTTAGGCCTTTTGCTGGCCCTTCTGATCCTTGTCTCAGGCTGCACTTCCCATGACCACTCTGGAGAGAGCGGCGCGCCCTCAGGGGAAACGCACTCCGCTGCTGTCGAGAAGCCCGGCCCCGAAACCAACGATACCATAAAGATAGCCTCGTGGAAGATTCGAACTTTGAGAAATTCATAGAGGAGAGAAAAAAGTTAATTATGCGAAAATTTGAGGACCTGAGGTTGTTGGCCTAATCAACAAGCGCTCTTTTTTGG
>QMLZ01000514.1 GCA_003646995.1 Deltaproteobacteria bacterium
TTAGTTTCCATTCCTTATAGGTAGGCTAAGAACTTTACATTGCAATTTAGACAACCCAACAAGTGAAAGGTTTCCATTCCTTATAGGTAGGCTAAGAACTGAAATAACGTTCCAAGGTTGGTTACACGACTTCCCGTTTCCATTCCTTATAGGTAGGCTAAGAACTACGTCTGAATTGGTTTTTATTACTGGAAAAACTTTGTTTCCATTCCTTATAGGTAGGCTAAGAACTTTTGCCTGATGATGGCTGGAGCTATGTTGGGGGATTGTTTCCATTCCTTATAGGTAGGCTAAGAACTCTGCTACTTCATCCACCCTGTATTTTTTCTCAAAGAGTTTCCATTCCTTATAGGTAGGCTAAGAACAGATTTTGATAAAGTGTGGGATAATAGGGAATCATAGTTTCCATTCCTTATAGGTAGGCTAAGAACATAGATCTGGAAAAGATAGAAAGATGAAGGATATATGTTTCCATTCCTTATAGGTAGGCTAAGAACCCAGCCCCCAGAAAGGAGGTGATTAAATGGTGGAGAGTTTCCATTCCTTATAGGTAGGCTAAGAACTTACATGTTCTTTTACATCCTTACTCTCTTTACCTCGTTTCCATTCCTTATAGGTAGGCTAAGAACCAGGCCAAATCAAATCAGACAATCTATATTTACCCAGTTTCCATTCCTTATAGGTAGGCTAAGAACCAGTCTTCCTTGATCCGCATGAAGCCATAGAGGAAGGTTTCCATTCCTTATAGGTAGGCTAAGAACTGTATCTTGCACACGCATATATATAAACCCTTACCTCCGTTTCCATTCCTTATAGGTAGGCTAAGAACCTAAAAAAGCAAATCCAAGAAAAAATTAAAAAGAAAAGTTTCCATTCCTTATAGGTAGGCTAAGAACTCATGTTCATCGTTGGCTTTGTGCCTGCGATGTGTATGTTTCCATTCCTTATAGGTAGGCTAAGAACTTTTTTTAAAATAGACGAATGCGTCTAATTTTTTGGCGTTTCCATTCCTTATAGGTAGGCTAAGAACCGCAAAATCAGGACATATGTAAGTAAGTATGTCAGGTTTCCATTCCTTATAGGTAGGCTAAGAACAACCAATTATTGGCTTATAATTCCTCGCTCTTATAATAAAAACAATCTCAAAAAGAGACTGATTTGTGAGCCAATTAAATAGAAAGTTACGGCTGTTGTCAAGTCATTCCCGCATTTCTTGGCTGGCGTCTAAGCCCATAAATTTCTGCTTTATTGGATGTCGACAGCACATGATCAAAATCGATAAAAATCTATAGAAATTGGGTAGGCTCATTTTTAGAGATCCCCATTACCTCTTTTTTAAAATAGGTCTTTGTCCTGAGAACATAAAATATTACCGAATCTTTCTCGGTATCTAATTTTTTCTTTAATTCTGCTTTAAGTCTTTCAAATTGGGCTTTGCTCAACTCCCCCTCCAATACTGAATTTTGCACCCAATTCAAATACTTGCGACCTATCTTTAGTATTTTTGCTACTCTTTCAACTTCTATATCGTAAACCATGATTACATACATCTACCATCTCGCAACAAAAGGCTTATATTCTTTGTCTTCCAGCAGGTGTTTTTCTATTTTGTATAACTCAAGCCTCATGAGTGTCCGGTAAGAGACATTGCGTTTAAGTCCCCTGTGTTTTATTGTTGTAGCAAGTTTTTGTTCCCATTTCTCTATAAATGCTTGCCTTCCATTATCCTTCAGATAAATACCACCAAGCTGATCCTTGAAGTGGGATTTTTTGATAATGCCCTTGTTTATTAACGAAAAGATCATTCTGTCCACTATAATTGGCTTGAAGATCTCTGCTACATCCAGATTCAAGGTGAATCTTCTGTTGTTTGTGCTATGCAAATAGCCTATTCTTGGATCAAGTTGTGTTTTGTATATTTCTGATAAAACCTCAACATAAAGAAGTGAATTTCCAAAGCTTATCATGGCATTAATCCTGTTTTCAGGGGGTCTTTTTGTCCTTGCTCCAAATGAAAAATCGGGATTATTGATGATCTTATCAAAGGCTCCATAATATTGCTCTCTTATGTTTCCCTCAATTGCCATAAGTTCTTCTGTGTTTTGACATGCACTTATCCTTTTAGAGAGCTCCTCAATAGAGGCGATATCTTCTTCCAAATTTACATCCCTTGATTGATAATAATTTAGCACCTTTTGAATATTGGATACTGCACCTTCAACGAATCTTTTTGCCAATACGAGCCTTTTTTCAGGCTCAAGATAATGCTCTGCCTGTTTAAGTATCATGAGCCCGCTATTATAATATTCCCTTGGATAATATGTCCCCATGTAATAACCATAGTGATTAAAAAAATGGACAAGGATTTTATTTTGAGTAAGAAATCCCAAAAGTTTCTTGTTTAAGGTTATTTCTCCAAAGACCAAGAGGTCTGAGATCCCTTCTACAGGAAGATATTTTTTTCCTTTCTCTGTCTCAAAATAAAGGGTGTTTTGCTTTCTTTTAAGCTCACCATTGTTAAAGATATAGAGCCTCTTTTTCATGTCTCACACCACATAATTTTGAATAACTGACCTTACGCAAAAACTTCCATTTTATACCATATATCCCATAGAGATAACAGCGGATGTGGAATAGGGGCAAGGGGGTTTTTCGGATGCGACTGGCGGAA
>QMLZ01000113.1 GCA_003646995.1 Deltaproteobacteria bacterium
ATGCTATTTCGCCGATGACTATGAGATGGAGCCAAAGGCCCTCAAGAAGAATATTGTGAAGCATCCCGAGCTTAAATCCTGGCTACCAATGCTGGCCGACCGCCTGGATCAACTAAGCGACTTTACCGCTGAGAGTGTAGAAAAGGCCATACGTGACATGGCCGAGGAGTTGCAGATCAAGCCGGGCATACTTATTAATGGAGTGCGAACTGTGGTGACAGGGCAGGCCGTGGGTCCTGGCTTGTTTGATGTGTTGGTCGCAATAGGCAAGAAGAGAGTTGTGAGCCGGCTGCGGAATGCTGAGAAGCTGTTCAACGAAGGCTGATAATCGATGGAGGCAGGGTCAATCTATGGAGCAGAATTGCATCTTTTGTCAGATCATAAGCGGTGAAAAACCAGCAGAGTTTGTATATAAAGGCGAGTCTGTAGTGGCATTCAAGGATATCAAACCTCACGCCCCGATTCACATATTAATCGTGCCCAGAAAACACATTCGCAGTATAAATGATCTAGAAGAGAAGGACAGAGAGATCATAGCGGAACTGATCTTCAGGGCTCAGAAGATAGCCGAAGAGCAAGGGATAGCCAAATCAGGCTATAAATTGGTATTCAACGTGGAGCGTGGTGGAAATCAGTATGTTTTCCATCTGCATCTTCACCTTGTGGGCGGATGGGACAAGAAGTAAGTCTAGTCAAGATTCTGTGTCATCTTTTTGGCCTAGGTATGTCAAAAAGATACCAGGAAAAAATTGCCTCTAGCCTTGTAGATTTTTCCATCAACACCTTCTTGCCTTTGTCATTCGTTTAATTCCCTCTTGGATATCTCTTCTTTGCGATATGGGATTTTTCCACGATTTGCAGAGTTGATAGGTATAAACTCCCTTCCTGGCTCATTTGGATGGCGGCGTTATCCCTGTGGCACCCAAATTGCACAATTGATATGCAAATGCCATATTGTGACAGTAGGAGCTGTGTGTGGCTGCAAATCTGGATAGAAGTTAGAGCAGAAACTGAGAGCGAATGCGGAGCACTGCTGAGGCCAAAACAATCACAAAAAAAGGTGTAAGAGACGGCCCATGATCGGGCTCGTCCAGGTGATTCTCCCTCCGCAAAAGCCATGGGCCGTCAAGGTCCGTGGCTTTTGTTATATGAGGGTAACATTAAGGGTAAAAGGACACCATTAAAAAGGAGGAGTTATCCATGGCATCAAGTAGAACCAGCGCAGCCATCAGGAAGGGCCGGAGGCCTTTGGAGGGAGCGCAGAGCCGCATAATGGAAGCAGGGAGCCTGGGTCACCATATGAACGAAGTGCGCAGTGGCAGGAGAAAGTTCGAGAATGCATTTCAGGCCATTGCCCGCATGATCCTGGAAGATGATCGAATGGTAGAAAAGGTTCTAGTTCATGGAAAGAGCACATATGACTTTAAGATATTCAGGCAGGGCAAAAAGCATGTGGTGGGCATGTTTGACGAAATTAACAGCTTTGTATCGTATGTCAAAGATGCTGCGGAAGGGGGTAGTTCCGGAGAGATGGCATTTGTACTGGTGGGAGAACCTGGAAATGGCAAGACATTTTTTGTGGAGTTTTTGTGCTCAGCGTATAGAAGATTCCTGGCAAAACCTGAGAACCGTCGTTATACATTCAATTTCATAAACCTGGATCGGATCGGGACCTACGGCAAGATCAAAACAATACAGTCACAAACTTTTGAAGACCCAATGATCCTTGCCATGAATCTTTTTGAGGATGCAGAAGAGAATAAAAGGTATCTATCAGAGTATGGGGGATTCACTGATACGGAAATTGACCATCTGTACCGCAATTATCGCCCATTGGGTGCATGCAGCGATTACATATTGGCTGAAATCCGAGAATTCACTGATGGCAACCTCTCTCAAATGATGGATTTCATCCGAATAGTACCCGTGCCTCTAAGTGAGACACTCGGCACTTTAACAGGAAAATATTCAGCCAAGGATAAGATTACCTCTTCTGCGGTAGACCTTTTGGGTGAGGAGTCAATCCAGCGTCTCCTGCACATAACAGATCCAAACAACCCATACAGGTTTGATCTGCGAAGAGGGGCGCTCGCCAGGGTTGCAGGGGGAGGCATCCATTTTTGTGACGAGATTTTCAAGAATAAAAAAGATCTGGTTCAGGTGTATCTAGGTGTTATCCAGAACCGCAACATTGAAATAGATGGATTCAAGTGGCCCATTGATACGCTTATTATTGCCACCAGCAACAACAGTGAGTTCAACCGCTTTCTTGCAGAAAAGGAAGAGGCACCAATAGTTGATAGATGTAGGATTTGCTATGTGGCTCACAACACAGATTATAAGCTACAAAAAGAGTTAACTTCCTATGCGATTGGCAGTGAGGCTAAGACCACCCTGACCAAGGAAAAACTGCATCAAGATCCAAACCTGAACTATGCCGCCTCAGTGGCTGTGGTCTTGACGCGTTTGCCGAGATCCGAGAAGCTCACTCCTATTGAAATGATGAAGCTTGCTGCAGGCGAAGTAGCTGGGGAAAAAAGCATTAAGACCTTGGCTGAAGTCATAGATACGCTGAATCAGGAGCCCGATATTACCAAAAGATTTGGACAAAAGGGCCTCGGGCAAAGGGATTTAGGCAGGGCACTCCAGTTACTTATGGAGACCTCTGAGACGAACGAGGGCAGGTGCATGTTTGCTGAGGATGTGTTTAAGGCCGTGGAACGGGTTGTCCTTGATTATGTCACAGAGGCTGCGGATAGGGCAAAGTATTTGGAAGACCTGAAAATTGCAAAGGGTCTTTACAGGGAGCGGGTTATGACGGAGATGTTCAATGCCTATATGGATGAGCCCTATGCCATCCGCAAGGACGTCATGGACTACGTGAATATGGTAATAGGCATTGACGCGGAAAACCTTGGGCCAGATAAGATGTGGAAGTACAAGGACCCCCAAACAGGGGAGCTCAAGGCCCTGAAGATTGATGAGAAATACGTCCACAGTGTAGAGGAACGGCTTGGGCTCAAGACAAAAGAGCAGCGTGACAGCTTCAGGACCTCTATCAGAAAGATTTACGGGCAGAAGATCTCTGTGGAGCCCAATTATGATTTCATGGACAACATAGAACTGGTAAAGGCCGTAACCGACGTGCGGCTAAAGTCTGATATTGCCGGTGCGGGAAGCCTCATAGGTGCACTTGCCAATCGTACCAATGAGGAGAACCAGAAACTGTATGATCGAATGATAGATACGATGCTGAACAAGCTGGGCTATTGTCGCACCTGTGCCCAGAAAACCATCGAATACTTCTGTACACAGAACGATGAGAACTGATCGTTACTATTCCAGGGACACCCTTTACATGTGGAGCGATCTTTTCTTGCTCCAATCTCATTTCTTTCCCAGGTATACCGGGGTCCATACGATCCGGTCCCTGGAAGAGCTTTTGGAGCGAGACAGACAGAGGGAAAAGGACGGATTTCCTCGCAAGATCAGAATAGGGAGGCTCATTAAGCCTGGGAAAGGGAGGGGGAGTAAAATAGTTATTGTTCCAACGACGGTGGAAGAGAAATTCGTGCATGATCTTACACATCATGGAGAGGGTGGAGATGGGGGCGCCACCGGAGGCTCTGGGGAAGGCCATGAAGGAGAGGTTGTAGGGGAAGAGCCCATCTATGGCCCAGGCCAGGAGGGATCTGGGGGAGCAGGGCAAGGGCAAGGAGCACAGCACGAGATAGAGTCTGCCGCCTATGACTTGGGAAAGATCCTTACGGAAAATTTTGAGCTTCCTAATCTGCAAAACAAAGGTAAACGAGCTTCCTTGACCCGCTACACCTATGACCTTACTGATCGGCATAAGGGTGCGGGACAAATACTGGACAAAAAGGCTACCCTGCGCAGGATAGTTGAAACTAACATACAGCTTGGGAATCTAGATCCAGAAGATGAGCTTGATACCTCGCGCCTCGTGGTCTCGCCTGACGACAAGGTATACAGGATCTTGTCAAAGGAAAGGGAGTTTGAGAGCCAAGCCGTGGTATTTTTTGTCCGGGACTATTCAGGTTCCATGAGTGGCCTCCCAACAGAAATTGTCGTGTCTCAACATGTTCTGATCTATGCGTGGCTGCTCTACCAGTATGAAAAACAAGTGGAAACACGATTTATCCTACATGACACTGAGGCAAAGGAGGTCCCGGACTTTCACGTCTATTACAACAGTACAGTGGCAGGAGGAACCAAGGTGGAATCCGCCTACCAACTTGTAAACAAGATCATAGAGGAAGAGGGACTGGCAAGGGATTACAATATATATGTGTTCCATGGCACGGATGGGGAGGATTGGGACACCGAGGGCAAAAGAACGATGCCGGAACTGGAAAAGATGGTGAACTACAGCAACAGGGTAGGTATAACCATAGCAAGGGCCAACGCATCAGGCGGATCCATAAGTGTAATGGAACGGTACATAAAGGATTCAGGTCTGTTGGACAAACAACGCGAAAAGCTTCGAATGGATTCGGTAACTGGAGAACCTGATGACGATAGGCTACTAAAGGGTATCAAAAGGTTGATAAGTTGAAAAGGGCGTAGGGCGCAAGGCCTAAGGCGGAACATAAAGAGGAATTCCAGATTCTCATGATGGAGATGTGCAGGATCTGGACGTGTTCATGCGTGGTGGGGAGAACACAAGTCGGTTTGGCATTTTGTGAATTTGGCATTGATTTGACATTTGACATTTGTCATTTGGCATTGGAGGAAGCATGGTATCTCCAACATAAAGTTATTTCTTGAGGTAACTGGTAAAGGATCCTCTGGAGGTGTTGGTAAGCCATAATGCAGTTGATTGATCAACATACCAAGAAGATCATGGAAGGGTGCAAGGAGCGCGCCCGTGAAGTGGGTTTGCGCTTTGAGGATGAGACACTGGAGTATATTGTAACCAACAGGGATCTTGTGGAGCTAGGTCCAAAAATGATGATACCCACCCTTTACGACTACTGGGTACATGACGTGGAGGTGTTGAAGCAAAAAGGGCGCTACGAACTTTACCCCCACAATCCCTATGAAACGGTAATAAATACACGGCCGGCCATTTCCTTTTACAACGACAACAACCCCGATTGGTTAAACGTGATGATCTTTTACCATGTCATTGCTCACATTGATTTCTTTCAAAACAACATCCTTTTCAGCCACACCTGGAGTGAGGATTTTCTGGGTAAGGCGCTCTCTGACAAAAGGCTCATAGCCTCATTGCGATCCGAGAAGGGTAGGTGGGTAGACTATGTGATAGAGTTCACCAGGAGTATTGACAATCTCGTTGGTTTTCATGACGAGCTCACCAAGAATGAGGTCTCAGAGCAGATAAAGGCCTCGCCCAAGGTTGATTTCTATTTTGATGTCTTTTTGCAGAAGGTTCAGCGAGTAAAACCCCCGGAATACCTGAAGGAAATTGAAAGGTATAATATGACCAAAAGGGCGTATCATGAACTGGCCGAATCAATCTTTTTTTCTCGAGTAATCAAGGAGCACCC
This sequence comes from Deltaproteobacteria bacterium, assembly GCA_003646995.1. The sequence continues at coordinate 5,532 of QMLZ01000113.1, forward strand.
CGAGTTCGATGCGCTCTATGAAAAGCACAAGAAGAAGAAAAAGATAGAGAAGCAGGACTTGATACAGTTCATACAGGACAATTCCACTTTTCTCAAAAAGGAAGAGAACAAGTGGATGCGCTCTGTAATGCAAATCGTCCGTGATACGTCATTGTTTTTCCAGCCCCAAATTCGAACGAAAATCATGAATGAGGGATGGGCAAGCTATTGGCACGAGAAGCTTTTTTTGAATGACGAACGCATAAAAGGCCATGAGGTGGACTTTGCCCGGATCAACGCTGGGGTTACAGCCCTGTCCCGTATTGGGGTCAATCCTTATGCGATAGGGCTGCGGCTTTTTTCATACATTGAGGAAATGGCTGACAGGGGAAAGCTTTCCTATGATTACCAGAGGGTCGCAGATATAGAGCTTCGCAGGCACTATAACCAAAAAACTGGAAAGGGTATTTCTACCATTTTTGGGGTCCGGGAAAACTATGATGATTTCCGGTTTATTCATTCGTTTGTGGATCAGGAGTTCGTGGACAAACATCGCCTTTTCGTGGCAGGCAGAAGGCTTAACCGGCAAAAGGGCGTATGGGAGATATATGTGAAGAGCCGCAATGCCGATGCTTATAGGGAGATGTTGGAAAGCCTCCTTTACCATCCTCCTGACATCTGGCTCGATGAGTCCAAAATGACAGACGGATCTTTATACCTCACCCATAAGTTCGAAGGCAAGCCCCTGGTGAAGGAATTTATCCCGAATACCATGATGGGTATAGAGTATCTGTGGGGAGCACCAGTAAAACTGGAGACCACCGAGATCGTGGAAGATATGATGGAATCGTCTCAGTCCTCCATGTGGAGATACTGGGGAAATTTGGCGATTAAACAGGAGCCAGAACCACTCAAAGAACCAAAGTACCAGAGAATCTTATATACGATGAAAGAGAGGAAACTGAGCAAAAAGATCCTAGGGGAGGTGTCTCATAAATGAGACCCGCACACGATATCCTTGGAAGGCTGTGTGAAGAGATTAAGGACACGGCCAAGGGGCGCTGCATGCCTTTTGAGGATTTCCTGGGGCTGGTTTTCGACAAACCAGAGATTATCTTGCGAGACGTATTCCAGGTTTTCCATGACATGGTACACACCTATGTTGGTGAGGGCGTGGATGAGTATCCTGATGACCCCGAATCCATAAACTATGTCTATTATGATTGCAGCAGGCTTTTTGTTGAGGGGAGTGATCATCCGTTTTTTGCTGATCGACTTTTTGCAAATAGGCTAATTAATCATGTTTCCACGTTCAGGCGTGGGGCCCAGCAAAATAGGATCTATGTGTTTGAAGGACCCCATGGCTGTGGAAAGAGCACCTTCCTGAACAACCTTCTTATGCGATTTGAGCAGTACGCCAATACCGGAGATGGGGTCCAGTACGAGATTGTGTGGAGACTTGACAAGAAAGAATTGGGCGCACATGTGGAGCAAGAGGCCCATGCGCTCTTGGCCCAACTGCACAGCCTAGTGAACAGGGATGAAGGACTGGGTGGTCATGGATCTGCGCGCGGCCAAGTCCTGAGTCTTTCAAATAAGCGATACGTGGAAGTTCCGTGCCCCAGCCACGACAATCCCATATTACTGATCCCCAAGGGACATAGGAAGGAAATCCTTGATAGCTTGATACAGGATGAGGGTTTCAAGGAAAAGCTGTTTACCGAGAAACAGTACGAATGGGTGTTCAGAGAAAGCCCTTGCACCATATGCTCATCTTTGTACGATGCTCTCATGGGCATGCTCGATTCGCCTGCGAGAGTTTTCTCAATGGTATTTGCGAGGAGATATGTATTTAACCGCCGCCTTGGTGAGGGTGTTAGCGTTTACAATCCCGGGGACAAGGGCCCAAAGTCCAATGTGCTGACCAACCAGGTACTGCAAAGCCAGCTCGATAATATCCTTCGTGGCAGTAACAGGGTGCGATATATATATTCTACCTATGCCAAGACGAATAACGGTATTTACGCCTTAATGGATGTTAAAGACCACAACAAGCAACGCTTCGAGGCGCTTCATGGAATCATAAGCGAGGGGGTGCACAAGGTTGAGGACATGGAGGAAAATGTGCGATCTTTGTTCCTGGCGCTTATGAACCCTGCCGACCGGCCCGATATCGCAAAGACCCAGTCCTTTTCTGACCGGATCATCTATATCAAGATACCTTACGTGTTGGACTACAACACCGAGGTGAAGATTTACAAGAATGTCTTTGGCGATCAGATTGAAAAGGATTTTTTGCCAAAGGTACTGCAGAATTTCGCCAAGGTGATTATTTCTTCACGGCTCAGGCGCACTTCAGAGGCCATGGAAGAGTGGATCCAGGAACCTAGCAGATACGAGCTTTACTGCGACCGAGCGCTGCAACTTCTTAAGATGGATATCTACACTGGCCTTATACCGCCATGGCTGACAGAGGATGACAGAAAGAGGTTCACAGCAGCCCGGCGCAAGCGGATAATTGCCGAATCCGAACGAGAAGGGGATACAGGATTTTCAGGACGTGATTCCATAAAGATCTTCAGCGAGTTCTATTCCACCTATTCCAAGAAAGAAAAGCTCATAACCATGGCAATGGTCTGCAATTTTTTTAAAAAGAGGCGCAAGGATCTTGCTGCCATGATTCCAGACGGGTTCCTTGATTCTCTCACCAGGTCTTACAACTATGAAGTTTTGCAAGAAGTCAAGGAATCGCTATACAGCTATAATGAAGACCAGATCTCAAGAGACATTAAGAATTACCTTTTTGCCGTCAATTTCGACATAGGCCGCGTGGAGCAGTGCATCTACACTGGGGATAGGATTCACATAACCGAGGGATTCCTCAAGGAGGTGGAGGAGAAGCTCTTAGGGCAAGAGGCAGACAAGGAAAAAAGGGCTGCTTTCCGCAATGGCGTACAGGTGCAATACGCATCCCGTACCCTTACGCAGGAAATGCTCGTGGGCGGGAGGACCCTGGAGGAGACAGAGCTTTTCCGGGCATTGCGCGAGCGCTATGTGCATAACCTCAAGGAGAACGTACTGGACCCCTTCCTTAACAATTCAAATTTCAGACAGGCCATAAAGGACTACGGCACCAGTCCTTTCAAGAGCCATGACAGGCGGATAAGAGATGAAGTGTCGTACCTGATTAAGAACCTGGCGCGGAAGTACGGCTACACCCACCAGGGAGCAAAGGAAGTCTGTATCTACGTAATAGACAATGACCTCGCGAGGATTTTTTCCACGGGCAAGTCACGTCAAAACCTAGGTAAATAGCCTACGAAATCCGGGTCGTCCAGGAGCCTCTTGGCAAATTTTATATATTTGTTGACTATGGCTCGTACGGCAAGCTGCAATGCATAAGGCCTTACGGGTTTTTCCAAAAGGTACGGAATGTCCATTGCAAGGCAGGTATTTACAAGGTCATCACTCGGATACCCCGTCATGATGATGGTGTCTTCGTAAGCCATAGGAAAGTTCTGTGTAATCTTTTCTAGCAGGGAAAACGCTGTCTTTTCTCCTAGATAGGCGTCCAAGAGGAACACAGCCACTCCCGTCGGCCTGTGGAGGCAGTGCGAGGCAGCCTCATGAAAATCCGTGAATCCCAACACGTTTCCCCATGTGTAGAATGCCGTCACAAGCCCTGATACGCTCTCGCACACGGCTGGATCGTCGTCAACG
>QMLZ01000515.1 GCA_003646995.1 Deltaproteobacteria bacterium
AAATGAGGTGAATAATACAGCAGAGGTGTTTCTCACCCACCCCTCTTTACGAGGAAAGTACACGCTGCGCATGGCCATTGGCCAGAGGACCACCCAGGAACGACAAGTCAAGAAGGCATGGGACATCATCGTGGAAAGCAGTGAGAGACTGAGCAGGGAATGACGAGGAGGCTTCACTATCCAACAGTCCGGAAAGCTTGACAGTCCGGCATGTTTACGTGATCATTCTTGCGTAAGCATGGTCGATTGGGGGTCAATACCATGGAAAAGATATTTTCCACCAGACTTGATGAAAAGCTGGTTCATCAAATAAATGTGATTGCCGCAAGGAAGGGGATTTCCAACAACTTCATCACCCTTCTCATCAGGATCCGCAATGAAGGTCTTTGTGGAGACTGACATTCTCATTAAATACTTCCCACTATCCTATGCCGGAAATCTCTGTTGAAAGAGGTTGGTAGAAACCAATCAGTTTTGCAATACCTTCGGCCAGAGACCATTCTGCACGATAATCAACGTCAAATGCCAATCATATTTACTATCCCAAAATCTGCGCTTGGTTTTGAATGAGATGGGGTTTTGCACTTGGCAACTGGAGATCAACCCGATCCTAAAATCCTGAGTACTCTTTTAGTTTCTTTTCCCAGAATTCCTTTTCCTTTTCCCGCCAGTTAGGGCCCGTAAAGAGTCGATCATAGAAGCCGCCTAACCTTTCAAACCACCTTATCCACGGGTTCTTCTTCTTTTCCTTGGCTTCAATTACGTCTGCAACAAAAAGATCGATATTACTGATCTCGTCTTTTGGGGCATAGTACCCAGCCCCTTCCTCGGCCGCCTTTTTAAGGTTCTCCTCAGACAAGGCATGGGCGGTCAGCATTAATGCGGGGATACCTCGTTGTTTTGCGATCTGTAACAACTCAATCCCTTGCACACCCATGATGTCCAATACGGCTACATCATAGTCGTTTGTCTCCAAGAGTTCTTTGGCTTGTTCAAAGCTGGAGGCCCTGTCAATTTTACACATTTCCAATAACTCGGTCAGCGTGTTCAGGACATCTTCTTCGTCGTCAACTATAAGGACTCTTTTTCCGGTAATAATCTTTTTGGGGTCCATTTCATAGGTCTCCTTATTATATCGGTTAGATAGCCCCAAAAATATAAGGATGTCCAGCGATTTGTCAAGACGGAATACTGGCATATAAGACCTTAAGAATCCAGCTAATGTTAGAGTTGAAATCCTTCGTGGAATTCTTTAGGGCTTGTCCCTCTGGCTATGGAGGCCCAAACCCCGCCCATACTGAGGATAATGAAGACTACCAGCGCCGCCACTATGCTCTTCATGAGCAAAGGGTACTGCTGTTGGGTGATCTTGACCCGACCCATCACTATGCTGAATATAACGGTAGATATGCCCATGCTCAACATCATTCCCAGGCTTCGCATGGTGGGCACAGCACCTGAGGCAATTCCCAGAAATCGTTTTTCTACAGAACCCATTATTGCGTTGGTATTGGGTTAAGAAAACAAGGCAAAGCCAAGGCCCAAGACCACGTTGCACCCCACTATATAGGCCAGGGATGTTGTTGGCTTTAGGGGGCTTAGAAGGGCCCGGCTGAAAGTCCTATGTAAACAGCCGCCACATTAATACCCAAGAGCTTTCCCCTTTTATCGGGTGGGTATACGGAGACAAGGATCGCCATACCTGTTGCAAAGACCAGGCGTTGCCTACGCCCTGTATAACCCTGAACACAACAAGCATGGACGTGGAAAAGGATGCTGCACAAAAGACCGAAGAGATAGTGAAGACAATAATCCCCATTGTAAATATTTTCTTCCTCCCGTAAATGTCACCCAGCTTGCCACTGGGAACGAGGAATACGGCTACGGCCAAGAGATATGCCGTGCCTACCCACGTCAACATGACTGCGTCCATCTGTAGTTCTTTTCCTATGACTGGCACCGCCACGTTTATGGAGGAGCCCATGAAGGGTGTGATGAACGAGTTGAGCGTGGCAATAACTAGTGCAGATTTCTTGGTCTGTTCTGTATCCATAGGGATAAAAGTCCAGGTGGTGTCGGATTATCTCAAATGACCTTTAAGGCTGTGGTCGGTCTTAATTGAGCTTCAGACCCTGACAAATACACCCTAAAATCTCTGATCCTCAAAGGAGGCAGGATCCCAAACAGGCCTTCTAAATCAATTTCTTCCCACTGATGCGGTGTGTCCATATCGTATGGTCCCTTTTTGAGAATTTTAGCAGTTATGAAAGGAGATTCCTTTTTGAAGGTCAACAAAAAATTTTGAGCTTCAGGGCTTGATTTTATTACGATTGGCGACTACGATTACCGATATGAATTCTGAGCTAAAAAATATTACCCGTGAAATCCTGCTTGGTTTTTGGAAGGTACATATACTTCACCATGCCAAAGAGGGGCCTGTGGTGGGCATGTGGATGCTTCAGGAACTCCGTCGCCATGGTTATGAGCTAAGCCCTGGCACCCTCTATCCCCTGCTCCAGCGCATGGAGCAGAATGGCTGGTTGCGCTCAGAAGTTGATCCTAAAGCCGGCCCCCGTGCGAGAAGAAGTTATTATCTTACCCCCAAAGGTGAAGAGGTGTTGAGGTTTGTAAAGGACCGAATAAGAGAACTGTGGGAGGAAATACAAGG
>QMLZ01000516.1 GCA_003646995.1 Deltaproteobacteria bacterium
GGTCGTGGCCAGACTTCTACACTATGCTTCACCGCGGCGGGAAAGAAAGTTTGTAAAGGTCAATTGCGCAGCCTTGCCCCTGACCCTTTTGGAAAGCGAGCTTTTTGGTTATGAGAGGGGGGCATTCACCGGCGCCGATAGGTTTAAGCCAGGCAAGTTCGAGATAGCCTCGGGCGGTGTGATCTTCCTGGATGAGGTTGGTGACATGCCCATGGCACTGCAATCCAAACTGCTCCAGGTGTTGCAGAGTGGAGAGTTCACAAGGCTGGGCGGCACCAGGGAGGTTAAGGTAAACACGTGGGTTATAGCTGCGACCAACCATGACCTTGACCAAGACATGCGGATGGGGCGTTTTAGGGAAGATCTTTTCTATCGGCTTAACATCATCCGCATTGATATTCCCCCGCTTCGCGAAAGAAAAGAAGATATCGAGCTATTGACCGAGCACTTTATACAGCAGCACAAGAGAGAGTTGAAGATAAAGGGCAAGTTCAAATTGGACGGCGATATGATGACCCTTTTTCACGAGTACCACTGGCCTGGAAACGTGAGGGAGCTATCCAGCACCATATTGCGTCTCCTGGTAGGGGATGACCCTGGAGCTATAAGAGCGGAATTCCTTAGGAACATGAGGGCCGACGGGTTGCTGGATGAAGGAGAGGCAATAGTAATCCCCCAGGACATGGTCGAGCCTTCCTTGAACGACGAACAGAGTCCTAGCAACGAGTTTAAGTCCCTCAAGGATGTCAAGGCCGAGGCCACTAGGCAGATAGAAGAGAAGTTAATTCGCCATGCCCTTGAGGTGTGCGGATGGAACAAGCGAAAGGCCTCTCGCATGCTCAAGATCAGCTACAAAGCGCTCTTTTACAAAATGAAAGATTTGGGAATTGAACAAAAAATGCCAAATGACAAAATCCCAATGTCAAACGCTGAAGAAGTTAGGAGATAGGAGTCAGAAGTTAGTAGTCAGGAACTAAGAGAAAACGTGCCCTATGGCTCCCTTTGTCCTTTTTCCTCTATCCTTCTGTTTTCTAACTTCTGTCTTCTTTAACTCGGCATTTGGGCATTAGTCATTTGACATTGATTTGACATTTGAGCTTTGACATTAGATTTCGGGCTTGTGAACATGCCCCTAAACTAAGGAGGTTTCGCAAAGTGAGCAGGCAGGAGCTACACATTTGTTGGGCTGGCGGTATTCTTTTGTTGGTAATTGCAACGTGTTTGATTACGAGAGATGGTTATGGCGCGAACAAATCCATTTCTCCCCATTACCGCATCGGTCCCAACGACATTCTCCACATCTATGTGTGGAAAGAGCCTGATCTCACCAGGGACGTCACCGTGATGGCTGATGGCAGAATCACGTTTCCTTTAATAGGTGAGGTGATGGCTGCGGGTAAAACCGTGGCAGAACTAAAAGAGATAATCACGACAAAATTGAAGAAGTATGTGACAGCACCGGAAGTCACCGTAATAGTAAACGAGGCGAGGAGTCAAATCATTTACACAATAGGTAAACTTAACAATCCGGGTCCATATCCGCTTACACCAGGGATGACAGTACTTCAAGCGCTTTCTGCTGCTGGAGGTTTCGCGGAATGGGCAGATACCAAAAACATAGTTATAGTGAGACGGGAAAAAGACAAGGAGGTACAATTTAAATTTAATTACAAGGAATTTATTGAGGGAAAAAACCTTAAACAAAATATCCTGCTTAAGCCGAATGATACGATAGTAGTGCCATGAACTTTTATGGCGAAAGGCCAAAGGAGAAAGGCAAAAGAATAGACTAATGATGCAGTTCGAAGATTTGGAGGTATGGAAAAAAGCAGCAAGGTTATGTGCCGATATTTTCAAGAATTTGAGTGAACTTAAAGATTTTGGCTTCAGAGATCAAATTACTAGGGCCGCGCTTTCAATTTCAAGTAATATAGCAGAGGGGTTTGAAAGAGAGTCGCAAAAGGAGTGCTTGTTGTTCATCTCTTATGCGAAAGGTTCATGTGGTGAGTTGCGTTCCCAAATCTACATTGGCATTGATATTGGTTATATTGAGAAGGGTATAGGTAAGGAATGGCTGAGGCAAGCCAAAGAAATTTCATCTATGCTAAGCGGACTGATAAAGACCAAAAGGAATTTCCTAAGAGAGTAAATTTTTATTTTTGGGCGATTCTTGTCCCTCACACATTATCTTTTCCCCTTTATCCTTGCGCCTTTATCCTTTGTCCTGAAGGGCTTTGAAAGGAGGTTCAGATGAGAAAGCTATTAGTAGCCCCAATTTTTTCAATGATATGCATTCTTCTAACGGCTTCCATTGGAAACGGCCAACACCACTTCGAAATCACCCCTTCCATCTCTGTAAGCGGAGAATATGATGACAACATCTACCTTGATCCTGATGACGAGGTCTCTGATTATATCACCACAGTTAGGCCCAGGCTTAGCTTGGCTCTAGTGACTCAACATACAAGGCTCGAGGCTGCATATTCGCCCAGTTTCGTGTGGTACAATGATGAGGATGAGAACAACACCACACGTCACGAAGGCAGTCTGAGGTGCGGACAGCAGCTAGGAAGGTATTTGCGGTTGGATATAAGTGATACTTTTATTAAGTCAGAAGAGCCGTTGGAGACTACAGAAGGGATCGTGGGGGTAAGACATACTAGAGAA
>QMLZ01000114.1 GCA_003646995.1 Deltaproteobacteria bacterium
GCTCACCCTTCAGCAGAAGGGGCATCTCCAGTTCCATGGAAATATTCACTATCTTGGCCAGCTCTTCATCCAGCACGTATTTCGTAGCGCCCGTAAACTTCAACAATGAATTTTTCTCTGCCATTTGCTTACTCCTTGATTTCGGTGACGATATTTTTTTCCACATGATATTCTCTCGCGTGCTTATTATAAAAAAATATGTTAATCATCCATTAAAAGGAATCAACCTATTGTTTTCAGCATATAATGTCAAGAAGTGCGGGGAAATTATGCCTTTAGCGTTTGAGTCGGTGAATCATGGGCAAGTGGCATTTGGCTTTTTTAATATCGACACTGACATGCTGTTACTGGAACAGTATTTCTTCTTTGCCACCGAGTTCTGTACCCTGGTAGGTGAGCTTGCAAGGGTCTCAGATCCCCATATATTCGTTGATCGAATGGAAGGATACCAGATCTCCGAACGCGAGCTCATTGGGGATTTGATGGGCGCCATTTACGGCATCCGCTACACTGGGTTCATAGGTGAAGTTTACAAGCTCTACCCCTTCCCCAAGATGCCAGAGGCATTCAAACAACAACCCGAAGGCTACAAGAATAGAAAAACGATTGAATATATTATTAAAGAATTCGGGAACCAAATTGACATTGAATTTATTGCCACCACCAGGGCAGGTAACGTCAAGATTGGAGAGTACGAATTCAGCCGGCTTCAGTTTCTTGAGCTTGTACGCTACGTATGGCAGGGCGGTTACCCTGGGTGGCGCGATGAGGTCAGACCAGAGTATGTAATGAGGATGAAAAAAGAGATTGAGGAAAGCAGGTCGGGCTTTTTTAATGGTATAATATTTTAAACAATTCAGTATTTGGGGGAAAGAACCGAACAGGCTTAATCTCATGCCAGCGCGATTAATGCACAAGGTAAGGAAAACCATTGACGCGCACGAGATGCTTAAAGTTGGGGACAAGGTGGTTGTGGCTGTCTCTGGGGGCCCCGATTCTGTATGCCTGCTGGATGTACTGGAAAAGCTGGCCCCTGAATACAAGATAAGATTGATTGTCGCCCACTTTGACCACACATTGCGCCCTCATGAGGATGAGGAAGAGACGGAATTTGTTCGTCAGCTTGCACGACAATACGGAATCGAATTTCACACAGCCAAGGCTAGTGAAACGATTCACTCCTCAAAAGGGTCTCTTGAAGAGAGGGCAAGAAAGCAGCGGTACGCATTCCTTGAACAAGTGAGGGCAAAGACCAATGCCAACAAGATCGCCCTTGGTCATCAGCTCAATGATCAGGCCGAGACTGTAATTTTGCGCCTGCTCAGGGGAAGCGGAATGCAGGGGCTAGCTGGTATTTTACCCGTACGGGATAGGGTCTTTATCCGCCCTCTCTTATCTGTTTCCAGGCAGGAAATAATTCGGTATCTCGCCCACAGAGGGCTCAAGTGGGTAGATGATTCTTCCAATTTGAGCACTGATCCCCTCAGGAATAGGATTCGCCTAGAACTTATCCCCCTATTACAGTCCTATCAACCCAGGATAGTCGAAATTCTTGCCCGAACAGCAGATACATTGCAGCTGGACAATAGCTTCCTAGAAGATTGTGCAGCTGGCTGGCTTGAAAAACATACCATCCAATCAACAACAATTCAGTGTCGCTACATCTCAATCCTCTATTGGCACTTCATCCTTCCCTCCAGAGAAGGGTTCTAAGGGCGGCTATAAAGAAACTCACTGGAAGCCTTCGCAAGATCTCTCACGCAAATATAGTTGCGGCCCTTGGGATTCTCCATAATCCCGCCCCCCAAAGTGAGCTGCACCTAGCAAGGAGGATCTTGATCAAGAAAAGATACAATCGGATCATAGTGGAAAGGAAAGACAGCTCGGTCCAAGAGGATTTCACCTATCAAATAGAAAGACCAGGCGTCTATTCAATCAAGGAAATCAACGGCTGCCTTTACCTCACAGAGCTTAGGGCCACAGAAGAACTCCCCTTGGCATCTTCTCCTTGGGAGGCCTTCTTGGATGCCGAAAAACTGCACTACCCCCTTACCATTAGGCCCTTTCGGCCAGGTGATCGAATGATTCCGCTCGGTATGAAAGGCCGAAAAAAGGTGCAAGACTTATTTGTGGACAACAAGGTTCCCCTCGAGCTTCGCACTAGAATTCCTTTGGTCTTTAGCAAAGGAGAAATAGCTTGGGTGCCAGGGATACGCATAGGAGAAAATTACAAGGTAACACCCAACACTAGTAAGGTACTCAAGCTTCGTTTTGAAGGAAAAATTTTGAGCGAATTTCAGCCAGGGTAGAGTGAGGCGCACTTCACCGTTGCCGCAAAAAGCGGCTCTGTGTGAACGGTGCGACACCAAAAGGCCTCAAGGGGCTTATTAACCGGAAAAGCACGGCCAACTGAACTAGTCAGTCAACCCACTTCCTGCTTGCATGCAAACTCTATGTTTGCCAGTTCCATAAACCCTCTCTTTTGATGACTAACCTTTGGTTTCTTTGCGCGGAAAAACCTGATCAGGTGTGCCCAGGCCTTCTCATGATTCATGTGTCTTCCACATGTTTCAAAGGTCACTGCGGCAAAGTTGTATTCAGGCCAAGTATGAACCGCGAGGTGCGACTCAGCGATCGTCACTGTTCCACTAACCCCCCAGGGCTCAAAAGTGTGGAATGAATCGCCTATCACCTCTGCTCCCATAAGCTCAGCCGCTTCCAGCATACCCTGCCTGATCAGTTCCGCATCCACCAGCCTTTCACGGTCGCACTCATATAGATCGATGAGAACAAGGTCTAATAAGGCATTCAATTTCCCGCTCTCACTTTCTATATGGTAGTTTAGGCCTTGAAGTTCCCAACTCCCTTCTGTGGATTCGGCCCCTTAAACAAAGGTGCCAACTTGGAAAGTTCCAGGCTCGCACAAAACTATGTTTATATGTCAGCTAACTCTTGCAGTCAAGAAATAATCAGGGGTTAGCCAAAAAATCTTAGAAAAGTGATGATAAATTTCTCTTGAACGGCGGCTTTACAATTCCCTTTTCTGTGATGATAGCACTAACATATTTCGCAGGCGTGATATCAAATGCCGGATTCATTGCCTTCACCCCATTGGGTCCCAGCATGCGCCTCCCTATTTTGTAAATTTCCTCCGGCCGTCTCTCCTCGACGGGGATCTCTTCTCCTCTGACCAGCTTCATATCAATTGTAGACAAGGGGGCTGCCACGTAAAAGGGGATTTTGTTTTCCCTGGCCAACACCGCTACTTGATAGGTCCCAATCTTGTTGGCCACGTCCCCGTTTGAGGCGATCCTGTCTGCACCCGTAATTACAAGGTCTATTATCCCTTTTTTCATGAGAAATCCAGCCGCATTGTCCGCAATGACTGTTACAGGAATCCCATCTTCCATTAATTCAAAACTGGTAAGCCTAAGGCCCTGTAACCACGGGCGAGTTTCATCAGCAATGACCTTTACATTCTTACCCTTCTCGTGAGCCGCGCGAATTACCCCGAGGGCGGTACCGTATCCCCCGGTTGCGAGAGCTCCTGCATTGCAATGGGTCAAGATCGTGGCCCCTTTTGGCACCAGCCTCTGTCCATACCGACCTATCCTCTTGTTACATTCAATGTCATCTTCCAGGATTTTCTCGGATTCCTTTCTAAGGGCTTCCTTAATATCATCAATACTTGAATCCCTCATGGAATCCACTATGTTTTGCATTCGCTCAACAGCCCATCGAAGGTTCACGGCAGTTGGCCGGGCACCGGACATCCTTTCGGCCAGCCTCAAGAACTGTCGGCGGAATGATCCGTAAGAGGTCGCCCTGATCTTGTTAGCCCCGAGGGCCAGGCCCATTGCGGCAGCAATCCCTATTGCAGGTGCCCCCCGGATGACCATTCTCCTTATGGCACGAATCACATTATCACAGCCCTTGCAAACATGCCACTTCACCTTGGAGGGCAGCTCTCTTTGGTCCAAGATCCAAACTTCTGAGTTATGCCATTTTATCGTAGGGACCATACAGCGCCTTTTTAAATCACACTATCTTCTCAACCCATCCATAGGGGTCAGGCTTTTCTGTGTACTGAATACCTACAATCTCATCGTAAAGCCGTTGGGAAAGCTCTCCCATCTCGCCACCCGCGATCACATAGTCTTTGTCCTTGTACGTTATCTGGCCAACAGGTGATATTACGGCTGCCGTTCCTGTTCCAAAGGCCTCTTTCAAGCTACCGTTTTGGGCGGCCTCAACAACTTCATCAATGCTCAGTGATCTCTCCGAGACCTTAAGCCCCCAATCACTGAGGATTCGTAATACTGAATCGCGGGTTATTCCTGGAAGAATAGTACCTGTTAATGGCGCTGTAATAACCTCTTCACCTATAACAAAGAACATGTTCATTGTTCCCACTTCTTCAACATATTTTCTTTCCACAGCATCAAGCCAAAGTACCTGTGTAAATCCCTTTTCCTTTGCCTTTTCGGCCGCCAAGAGGCTAGCTGCATAGTTGCCGGATGTCTTTGCCTCACCGGTTCCACCTGGAGCTGCCCTTACGTATTCGGTCTCAACCCATATCTTGACGGGATTGAGACCTTCCTTGTAGTACGCTGCCACAGGCCCGATAATGATATAGAAAAGATAGGTACGGGATGGTCTGACCCCTAAGTGAGGTTCTGTGGCTATCATTGTCGGCCTGATGTAAAGGGACGTGCCCTTGGTCCTCGGCACCCACTCTTGGTCAAGCTCCACCAGTCTTTTCAACCCTTCCATGACAACATCTACATCCACTTCGGGCATACAAAGTCTCTGGGCGGAACGGTTAAGTCGAGCAAAGTTATCCCTTGCCCGAAATAGGTAGATACCCCCATTAACTCCTCTGTATGCCTTGAGACCCTCAAAGACCTCCTGGCCATAATGAAGTACCATGGCGGCCGGATCCAGGCTCAGGGCTTGATATGGTTCTATGCGAGGGGCGTACCACCCTTTCCCCGCCTCATAGTTCATTAGAAACATGTGGTCGGTGAATATATCACCAAATCCGAGCTTTGATTCGTCCTGAGGTTTGGGCTTCATTTGCGACGGTTCTGCCTTTTTGGTTTCTATGTCCATTGTGTATACCCCCTCAATACTTTGCGAGTGATCGGTTTTTTTCATAGCACACCTTTCAGTCAAACACAACAGCCCCCAAGCAAAAGGCCTAGATTTTTCAATAGGATTTCCTGAGACCCTTTTCTGTCGGAGGAATATCGGAAAGAATCCATTTCTTAATGGTGACCACCATTGGACTGCCAACCATTTTTGCGTAAAGCTCATCACCCTGGCGCGAAACGTTTCCTATCAATATCTCCTCCTCTTTCTTACCGCTAATGACTCTGATTCCTACGGCTGGGTCGGTCAAGCCATATTGCGATAGATCCCTCGCCTTTTCTTCCACAATGCTGGTGGCCCTCATAGTCCACAGACGTGAAAGAATAGCATGAATCCGCTCAGGGTCAGCCTCGGTTGGACCATTTCCAAAAAACCATCTGTCTCCCCTTTTTCTCAAAAGCCATGGACTTTTTCCTCTCCGCTCTATGACCAACTTTAATACGTTTTCAGGAGAAATGGTTATAAGCCTTTTGTCCCTCAAATCAAACAAGTCCACATCAAGATCATACTTGTCTGCAAAGCTGATAGTGTAAACAGCCTGGTCTCCATTTCTTTGGACATATACATCATCTCCCAAGGGGGTTAATGAACCGATTCGCAGGGTACCTGAGATATTTTCAGCGGTGAAAGCAATGACTACCGCTGGCTTGTCAAGGCCAAACTCGGATATATCTTCGGGTCTTTTTGCTATTTCTCTCACCCACCTGAGCTTGGAGAGTTTTTCAAGAAACTTCCTGACCCTTAGGCCGTCAGCCTTTGCCCGGATAGGGCTTTTTATGAACCATGTTTCACTATCCCCTTCATTTGTTCTTGTAACCACAATCCTTGTACTGCCCTTGTCTATGGAAAAAAAAGACACCGATGATGGATCTAACTCAAACATGGTCATGGTGGATATCTTCTCGGCGATCCTCCTCTTGCCTGACTGAAACTCTTTGAAATAGATCGCAGAAAGCGTGAGTGCTATCAGCAGGTAAATCCACAAAGACCGGGATCTCAACGCGACCGCCTCCTTACCCACACCCACACACCAAGAACAAGAACGAACAAAGGCATAACCACTACAGGGATCCAGAAAAGAAGCATCCCTTGCCTTCTGGTGAGCATAAGTGCTTCAATGGGGCGATGTTTTTTCACAATGGTGATAAGCGACTGCCTTGCTGCAAGATAATGAACCGTATTCGTAACAAGGTCAGCATTTCCTGAAAGCCGAAAATATCTATTGCTAGCACAATCCACATCACCAAAAACAGCCACACGCCCTTTGCCTTTAATATACGAGTCTTGTTCCTTATCTCCCTTTCTGAGGGGTGGGAACAACTCCGAGATGGCAGCTAGGCAGAGCGGGCCCCTCCTGTCACCGTCATCAAATCTTGCGGTGCCATTTAGAATAGAATTTCTATCCATCTCCGCCCATGCATGCTCCGAGGTAAAGCACAGGGGGGTTACCTTGATTCTTTTGTTTTCCCGGCCCGCAGGGTTGATCGTCCGGGCGGTATAGAATAGGGAGGTAAGCTTGAAACCATGGGTGATTTCATGGTCCCCGTAGTCAGCTACCATGGGCAGCAAGTAGTCACCTCCCATAACCCGGCTCAACTTGTCTACAACAATATCGGCATAAATCTTGACTCCCAGCTTGTCCAATAATCCTTTTAAACCTGCATCCTCATAAGGCTCAAGGAAAACGAGCAACCTTCCTCCTGAAAAAACAAACCTCCTGAGGCTTTGCACTTCTTCTGGGAAAAAATCTTTCTGCGGGCCCGCAATGATTATTATTGAGGCGTCAATTGGTATTTCCCGTTCCATAAGGTTTAGAGAAGAAAAACTGTAGCTTTGCTTGCTCAATGTATCTGCAAAAAAAGAAAGTGATGTGGGCTCACTCCCCTTATAGTCCCTTTCTCCGTGGCCAGTAATCCAGTAAACCTTTCTGACCTTCCCTTGAATCAGTCTCACAAGAGCGTTGGTAATGTGCTCCTCATCGGCGATGTTAACCCTTTGCATTCTGCCGTAGCCTTCAATGATAAAGGTGTTAACATCTCTCACGTTATATGCCTTTGCTGAAGCTGGATTCCGCTCGGGGTCAATGAGCCGGTATGTTATCTGGCGTGAGTAATAGCTATAAGAGGAAAGCAGCTTTTTTGCATCCTCTTCCTCCTGATACCCCTTCCTGACGAATGCCGTAATCCTCACGGGGCGGTTGATCTGCTTAACAATATTTATGCTCTTATCCGTTAATGTGTATTCCCCAAAGGAAGTGAGATCCCACCTGAGAAAGTGCATCTCTGACAACAACACTACAAGGATGCTGATGCAAAGCACCAGGAAAGAGCTAAGAGCAATGTGGAATGAGCCCTTCAACTCAGCCTCGCCAGTATCTTGTTTTCAGAAATTGTATGGTCATGAAAAGCCAGAAAAATGTGAACACCAAATAGTACGCCACATGCCTGGTGTCCACCAATCCCTTTGTGAATGGCTCCAAATGAGTCACAATGGAGATAAGCTCCACTATTCGGCCTCCCAGAGGTCCCAGATAGCTCTTGGCCCAGACAAGGGCCCAAAAAAGAAGCAACGCCCCAAAGCTCAACACGGCCGCCACGATCTGATTTTCTGTGAGGGCGGAAGTAAAAATACCGAGAGCTATGAATCCTGCTCCTAGTAGAAAAATTCCCACATATCCCGAAAATACGATTCCCCAATCCAAGGATGCAAATGATTCCAGCAGTGCCATATATGGAAGCGTGCCCGCAACCATTATCACAAGGACCAAAAGCGTTGCGAGATATTTGCCGAGTAAAGTTCCAACATCTGAGAGAGGGTAAGTAAAAAGGAGCTCAATTGTTCCCGACCTTCTCTCCTCTGAATACAATCTCATGGTTATCAAGGGTAGCATCAAAAGGAGTATGATGGATAGATCTCCAAAAAAAGGAGTCACGACCATGTTGGTAAGGTTGAGTCTTTCCGACAAGAACGGGTCTCTTGTGGCCTGGAAACTTAGGATGCTGAAGTAGAGCGCATTGCTGTAAAAAAAATACCCTGCCACAACAAAAAAGATAAACGAAGCCGCATAAAAAATTGGTGAAGCAAAAATGGAATAGATTTCTTTCCTGAATACAACGATGGTCCCTCTCATGTTACCACCTTCTAGTCCAACTGCAGATCCTCTTCTGTCACCAGATGCATGAAGACTTCTTCCAATGTCAGATCGCGGCCGGTCATCTCCAAGAGGTCCCAGCCCGATTCAATAATAGTCCTCGCAATTATCGCCCTTGTAGATTCATCTCCCTTGCTTTCAACCACAAACTCCCCTTCCTTTTCAGAAGCCTTCACCCCCGTGACTCCGGGTACTAGGGAAATCCTCTCCAGGAAGGTATTACGCGGTGCCCTGACACGAACTAGGGTCCGAACACCACTTTGTATCTGCGCCCTCAGATTTTCAGGCCTATCCTCTGCCACCACCTTTCCTTTGTTAAGGATTATCACCCTCTCACAAAGCTGGCTGACCTCAGGCAGTATATGGGTACTCAGCAGCACGGTCTGCTCACCGCCAAAGCCTCGAATGACCTCCCTTATCTCCACAATCTGGGCGGGATCAAGTCCGGTGGTAGGTTCATCAAGGATAAGGATCGGGGGATCACCCAAAAGGGCTTGAGCAAGCCCCACCCTCTGCCTCAGCCCCTTTGAGAGGTGTTTTATTAACCTATTGCGATGCTCGCCAAGTCCACAATCAATAATGACTCTTTCCATTTCTTCTTGTAGTCTTTTACCTTTTAGGCCCTTTGCAGCCCCGGCAAACCGTAAGAATGTGGTTACGCGCAGGTCATGGTAAAGAGGTACGTTCTCTGGCAAAAAGCCAATCTTTTCTCTCACTCGAAGGCTTTCCGCCCTCGTCTCAAGACCATCAATCCTTGCAACTCCTTTAGTGGGAGGCATAAAGCAGGTGAGTATCCTGAGGATCGTTGTCTTGCCCGCACCATTTGGACCTAGCAGGCCGACGATTTCACCCCGCTGGATTTCAAATGATACGTCTTGTATTGCGGGTTTTAAGCCATAA
>QMLZ01000115.1 GCA_003646995.1 Deltaproteobacteria bacterium
AAAAACTGTAACAACTTCTACGATTGCACCACCTGCAAGTATGATCTTGGCATGAAGAAAAAGGCCTCTCAAGGAAGACAACCCACCTGGCAGGAGGCCATGAGAAGGCGTTCTGGAATGGAAAGGATTTGCAGGCATAGCCTTACGAACAGGATCGGGACACGCAGGTGCGCCTATGATTACGAGTGCTCTCACTGCGATTTTGACCAGTTCTTCGAGGATGTTTGGACCACAAGGAGAGGCGATGCACCCGGTGAAGCCCATAGAATAAAAGGCTTTGACATACCGATGAGTTATTACTTCCACAAGGGTCACACCTGGGCCCGAGTGGAAAGCGGCGGCTATATTAGGATTGGGATGGATGATTTCTCATTGAAGTTATTGGGTAAACCTGATGCCTTGGATTTGCCGCTCCTGGGCAAGGAACTGGACGCAGGTGCGGCTGGTTGGGGTTTGAAACGGGGGCACAATTGCGCTGATGTGCTATCTCCAGTGGGTGGCGTTATTGTGGAGGTTAACCCTGAAGTTAGACAGGACACCGGCATTACTAATCGTGATCCTTATGGCCAGGGATGGCTTTTTGTCCTGCGACATTCTGACCTCAAAAAGGCAACAAAGGACCTTATGGATGACACCGCAGGAATAGAATGGATGGCCAAGGAGGTGGAGAAATTGGAAGACATGATAGAGGAGGTGGCCGCTCCTTTGGCTGCAGACGGGGGGCATCTGTTGGAAGATATCTTTGGAAATCTGCCGGAGCTTGGATGGGCTAATCTGACTAAGACATTTTTGAGGACATAAAAGGGACCAAGCACCGGGGCCCTATGTCCCAAACCGGGGCCCCGGAACCCGAGAACCTGGATCCGCAGATGAGCAATATCAATAGAAACAGTAGCAGCTTAGCAAACGGCGAACAAGACCAATGCCTTTGGATGCAGGCCGGTATTGTGAGGAAAAAATACTGTAATAGAAACTACAGGTGTAGCAGGTGTGTGTTCCATAAGGCGTTAATGCGAGCTGTGCAAGATAGGAAAGGTGCTATTGTCCACTGGCAGGACAAGCTAAGGCAGCTACCCCATTGGAGAAGGCCTTGCGTCCATCACATGAAGGGAACAATAGAGTATCGCTCTTGTACAAACGATTACAACTGCGACCACTGCGAGTTTGATCAGTACATTCAGGATCAATTCAAGGTGCATATTATGATCAATCCGGTGGATTCCTTTGTGGTGGATGGCTTCAGTGTTCCCCAGGGATTTTACTTGTACGAGGGCCATTCATGGGCGAAAGTGGAGGAAAATCCGTCCGTAAGGATTGGTATTGATGACTTTGTCGCCAAGGTTCTAGGGCCGTTTGATCGGATTGAATGCCCTCTGATGGGCAAAAAGGTAGAGCAGGGAAAGGCCGCGATAAAGATAATGCACGGCGAAAAGCAGGCCCATGTCCTTTCGCCTGTAACGGGCATAGTTACCTCCATTAATCCCCAGGTCAGGAATCTGCCCGAGTTGGCGAATGATGCTCCTTACGGCGAGGGATGGATAATGACAGTTCACTCCTCTACCATTAGAGATAACCTAAAGCATCTTTTTATAAATGAAGAATCAAGGAATTTTATAAGCAAAGAGGCAAAGCGATACCTTGAGCTGATCGAAGATGTCATAGGACCCCTCTCAACAGACGGTGGTTTACCAGTCAACGGCATACTTGGAACAATTCCCAGGCTTGGCTGGGAAAGGCTCTGCCGTCTTTTTTTACGTACATAACTCCGAAGGGATTTTTCTCGCGCAGCTGATGGGCTAGCCGTCCATCAGCCTTCTTATTTCGTCGTCCAGAAGTGTCCTGCAATATCTACACAGATCCATAGACTTCCTGTCCACGTCGGTGATCGACCGGCAATAGTGCATGATACACCTGGGATCCTTGCAATGCCGCAGATTAAAAGTGTGGCCAAGCTCGTGAATTGCTTCCTTTACCACCCGCCCGTAATATTGTTCTGCATTATCTCCGGGACTGACCCCCTCCTTAAGTCTATAGATGGAAATGACGGATGCCCTTCCACCCAACTGCGCCTCGCCGTATACATGTGTCAGGATCGGGATAAACAAGTCCTGATCAGTCACCCCCAGCACCTTCAAGGCGGTTGACGGCGCCTTTTGATCCAGTGCTTCCAGGATGACAGTGGAGTGGTATTGCCTCCTTTCCCAGTGAAAGGCAAAATCCAGACTATCTATCAGTGGCATAATCTTCACAGGAATGCTGAATACTGAGGCGATTCCTCCCGCAACGCGGCCCAAGAGCTCTGAATCGATCTGATGTATGGGAGAGACAACAATATTATGTTTAGGCTGGGTATTCAATCTGGCCTTTTAATTCCGTATCGCTTAATCTTGCTGTAAAGGGTGGACCGGTCAATCTCCAGGATCTCGGCACTTTTCTTGATATTCCAGCCCGTCTCCTCCAATATTTCCAGTATATGGGCTTTTTCGATCTCCTGCAGGGACTTACCCTTGGGTGAAGCCAGGTGTTCAGGTGAAAAAATGGGAAGATGCTCGGGCAGTATGGAGCGCCCTTTTGCCACAACCACGGCCCTTTCAATAGCATTTTCCAGCTCTCTTACATTTCCCGGCCATTCGTAAAGCATCATTTCATCCATGGCTTCTCTGCTGATCTTGTCAATGTTCTTCTTGGTTTCCTGGGAAAAACGGCGTAGGAAATGTTCGGCTAGAATAGGTATATCCTCCTTTCTCTCCCTTAGGGGTGGCATTGAAAATGAAATCACGTTCAGGCGATAAAACAGGTCCTGCCTAAAGGATCTATCCTGGATAGCCTTGGACAGATCCTTATTAGTGGCCGCGATCACCCTGAAATCCGCTTCAATGGGCCGAGTCCCTCCCAGCCTGTAAAACACCCTATCTTCCAGGATCCGCAGGAGGTCAATTTGCATCCTCATGCTTATCTCCCCTATCTCGTCCAAGAAGAGCGTTCCACCATGGGCGAGTTCAAGCCTTCCCTTTTTGCTGGTTTTGGCATCAGTGAATGCACCCTTCTCATAGCCGAACAGTTCGCTTTCAAGAAGATGCTCAGGAAACGCCCCGCAGTTAACCGCAACAAAAGGGCCGGAACGCCGCGGACTTTTAGTATGGATTGCCTTTGCTGCCAAGCCCTTGCCCGTGCCCGTCTCACCGGTAATCAGCACTGTGGCATCAGTGGAAGCCACATCCTCGATGAGCCGAAAGACCTCCTGCATTGCCTTGGATTGTCCGAGCATGCTCTCAAACCTAGTGCGCTCGCGGTACTCCTCCCTGTAGAAAAGGTTTTCCCTGTCCCGCTCCTGTTGCTCAATAATCTTTTCTATAAGAAGACCCAGTTCATTAGGATCGAACGGCTTCATCAAGTAGTCATATGCTCCGTTCTTCATTGCCTCTATGGCCGTAGAAACAGACCCATAGGCGGTTATCATGACAACTGCCACGTCCGGATCGCTTTCACGGACCCTCTTAAGAACCTCCAGGCCACTCATCCCGTCCATCTTGATATCAAGCAGGAGTATGTCGTACCGAGTGTTTTCGAGCAGTTTCAGGGCCTCCTCGCCGCTGGCAGCCTTGTCCACTTTGTGTCCATCTCTCTCCAGCCATCCGGCCAAAGACTCCCGCATTATTAGTTCGTCATCCACAATCAGAATCTTAGCCGTTCCCATGAATCCCTCCTTTGGCCCCACCCACGGGAAGAATCACTTTGAAGGTGGCACCCTGTCCCGGAGTGGATTCCACTTCAATGGCCCCACCATGCTCCTGAACGATCCCATAGGCCACTGAAAGCCCCAGGCCCACTCCTTTTCCCTTTTTTTTCGTAGTAAAAAAAGGCTCAAATAACTTGGAAATGTTTTCCCTTGCTATTCCCGGGCCTGTGTCAGAAAAAGAAACCACGATGGCCTCATCACCCGGCAGGTGCCTTGTTTCAACAATGAGGGTTCCTTCCTCGCTTCCCTCCATCGCTTCCGCAGCATTCGAAAGCAGGTTCATAAACACCTGCTGAAGATGGTCTTCAGAGGCAACAACTTCTGGAAGTTGAGGATCCAAAACCTTTTCAAGCCTGATGTTGTTTATCTTAAGCAAGTTTGAATTGATAAGAAGAGTTTTCTCTATGAGACGGTTCATGTCTACGGATCTTAATTCCAGCTTTGATTCTCTGGAAAAGGCCAGGAGATTTGACGCGATCCGACTAACCCTGCGCGTTTCAGTCTCCATAAGGTCAAGGTATTGCAGGAACTTGTCGGCCGTGCGGGCATCAAGGCCCCTTTCTTCTATAATTCTTTTCATCAAAAGGAGGAAATTGAGCATACCAGCGACGGGGTTATTTATCTCGTGCACAACTGAGGCGGCCAGCTTGCCAAGGGAGGCCATTTTGTCTTGGTGGAGGAGCTTTTCATGGGTCTCCCTAAGCTCACGGGTCCTTTCCTCAACCATCTTTTCCAGCCTAAGCCGGATTTCCTCCTCTTGCCTCTTCCTGTTAGTAATGTCCCTGCTGATTTCAATGAACTTGGATATCTTTCCCTTCTCCCCCCAGATGGGAAACATTGTAACCTCAATATACTTGACCTTTCCTTCGTAATCAACTCGAGTGAGTATCTGCTGGTCAGCCTTTCTGTTCTTTATGACTTGTTCGATGGGGCACACGAAGTCGCCTCGATTACATGGCTCGGGGATGTTCTGAAAAATATCATGGCACTTTTTGCCTATTACCTCCTCGCGACTGTAGCCCATGGTGTTCAAGAAGGCCTCGTTGACTTCGACAATTTCTCTGTCCGGCGTGATCACAACAATCAAATCCTGGATGGCATTAAAAATCGTCTCAAATTCCTCCTTTTGCTCCCTGAGCCTTTTCTCATCCACATTAGATGCCCTCCAGAACATATTGAAGACGTGGTAGGCCAGTACCCTGATGTGATCGGGCTTTGAACTTAGTATGTCATCAAATATCTCCTGTTCGGGAGTCAGCAGCATTATCAGATCAATATGAAAATCCGGAAGGAAAAAATCATGGTAATCCCTGGTGATCTTTAGGCCTAACTCCTTGGCCTTGATTACACCGGGACTCGTAAGATCCTTGTCCGCAATAGCAGTGATTTTGGCGCGAACGTCTTTTTTGTGATAACTGGAGTAAGTCTTTTCTAGCACGTCACGGGCCAAGGGCCCGCCTCCCACTATTGCTATGTTAAATATTCCCCTGTCACTGGCATTCATATCCCTCTCTCAATTGTCGGTTGGTGGGTAGAAAATCGCCTTTAAGAAGCACAAGCGCTATGAAATTTCCTGCACAAGGCGTGTGTCTTCTTGTGAGATGGCTAAGACTTCCAAATTGACTTAGAGCTACTTGTTCGAAGACCTTATGGGCGCTACCACAATCCTGTGGGCCTATGTTAGCGAAATAAAAAAATATTACCATGAGCTATGGGTGAATTCAAGAAAGTCCTCAAATGTCGGCTCCTCGACACGTCCCCAGGTTCCAAACTCCCGCAGGCGCCTCCAAGCCTTTCCTCTCTCAAGGCATCCGTGCGACAGGGAATTTTCTATTTTTGGTTGACAAGTCGAGCGGAAAATATGAAAAAATGACTTTTCAAAAAATCATCCTAATTTCGGATATAACAAGGAGACCGTTATGCCAGACAAACCCGTGGGCTCTGTCATGGTTGTTGGTGGTGGCATCGCTGGAATGCAGGCTTCTCTTGATCTGGCCGATTCCGGTTATCTGGTTCACCTCGTGGAGAAGTCCTCTGCAATCGGCGGGGTGATGGCCGAGCTGGACAAGACGTTTCCCACAAATGATTGCGCCATGTGAATCATCTCTCCCAAACTGGTCGAGGTCGGCCGGCATCTCAACATCAATCTTATCACCTGCTCTGAAATCGAAAAAATAGAGGGATCTCCAGGGAATTTTAAGGTAACTATCCGCAAGAATCCAAGATACATAGATCCCGACAAATGCACGGCCTGCGGCGACTGTGCCGAGGTCTGCCCGGTAGTCCTGCCTAGCGAATACGACCAGGGTCTCGTGACCAGAAAGGCCACTTACAAGAAATACGCCCAGGCCATTCCAGGGGCATTTGCCATACAGAAGGCCGATAAGGCACCCTGCCGTCTGGCATGCCCGGCAGGCCTGAATGTGCAGGGCTATGTCCAAATGGTCAAAGAAGGCAAGTACAAAGAGGCCCTTGAAATAATCATGGAAGATCTGCCCCTTCCAGGCGTAATTGGTCGAATCTGTCCTCACGGATGCGAGGATGCATGCAGAAGGGCCCAAATAGATGAATCTGTGGCCATAAGGGACTTGAAACGACTAGCCGCCGACATGTTTGATCCGAGAGAAATCGAGATCCCTTGCTCTGCGGAAAGAGAAGAAAAAGTTGCCATTATCGGATCAGGACCTGCGGGTTTATCAGCCGCTTATCACCTGGCAAGGCGAGGAATTAAATCCACAATCTTTGAGGCACTTCCCGAGGCAGGTGGAATGCTTCGCGTGGGTATTCCACCGCATCGGCTTCCCCGAGATATCTTGGATAAAGAGATAGAGATTATTACCAAACTGGGCGTTGAAATAAAAACCAATACCCCCCTCGGACCGGACCTAACCATTGATGATTTGTTTTCCCAAGGATACAAGGCAGTGTATCTTGCGCTTGGGGCCCACAAGGGCATTGAATTGGGTGTGCCCGGGGAAAAGGCTCAAGGAGTACGCCAAGGTGTTGATTTTTTAAGGGAAGTTAATCTTACGGGCAAGGCGACCGTAGGATCCAAGGTGGCCATAATAGGGGGAGGTAACGTGGCCATAGATGTGGCGCGCTCCGCAGTACGTCTTGGCGCCCGGGAGGTTACAATTGTTTATAGAAGGACTCGGGCGGAAATGCCTGCGTGGGAAGAAGAAATACAGGCCGCCGAGGCCGAAGGGGTCAAGATAGTTTACCTCTCTGCTCCACAGGAAATACTTACAAGTGACGGCCGGGTTGTCGGATTGCGGTGCATTCGAATGGAGCTAGGAGAGCCCGACAGTTCTGGCAGGAGGAGGCCTATCCCTGTGCCCGGAAGCGAATATGACATGGAAATAGACCAGCTAATCGCGGCCATAGGGCAAAGACCGGATCTTGGATCGCTTCAGGATATACTGGGAGTGGAACTGACAAAGTGGGGTACTATCCAGGCCGATCCTGTCACCTATGCCACTGACCGGGATGGTGTATTTGTAGGAGGAGACGTGCAAACAGGGCCTTGGGTTGCAATTGGAGCAATCGCTGCGGGCCGGGAGGCGGCGGAATCCATAGTTAGATACCTTGACGGCCGTGACATGAAAGAAGGGCGTGAGCCCATTGCAAATGAAAATCCGACCTATAGACCCATACCAGAAGACGAGCCCGTAAGGCCCAGGGCTAGGATGCCGGAAGCCCCTGCAGAAGAACGAAAAGCTGATTTCAGAGAGGTAGAGCTGGGCCTAGAGGAAGAGAAGGGGAAAGAGGAGGCCTCAAGGTGTTTAAATTGTGGATATTGTTGCGAATGTTTTCAGTGCGTCAAGGCATGCGGTGCTGGTGCTGTCACACTCGAAACACATGCCCAAAAGCCAGAAAGCGTGGTCCTGGATGTGGGATCCATTATATTTGCACCGGGTTTTCAGGCCTTTGATCCTTCGCGTTTTGACACGTACAACTATTCCAATCATCCTAATATAATAACAGCCATGGAGTTTGAGAGGATTCTCTCTGCTTCAGGACCCACATTGGGCCACCTGGTAAGACTATCAGACCATAAGGAACCCAAAAAAATCGCATGGCTGCAATGCGTAGGATCCCGTGACATCAACCGCTGCGATAATGCTTACTGCTCATCTGTATGTTGCATGTATGCCATAAAAGAGGCGGTAATAGCCAAGGAGCATGCAGGTGAAGACCTTGAATGTGCTATTTTTTACATGGACATGCGAACCCACGGCAAAGACTTTGAGCGTTATTATGATGACGCAAAAAACAAACACGGTATCCGCTTTATCAGATCAAGGGTTCACACCATTGACCCGGCTGATGACGGAAACCTGGTGATCACCTACGCAAACGAAAACGGCGAGTTAAGATCCGAGGTATTCGACCTAGTAGTGCTCTCGGTAGGTCTTGAAACACCGCCAGATGTGATGGAACTAGCTGCAAAGGCCGGGGTCGAACTCACCGAAAACCGCTTCTGCCAAACTACGTCTTTCGATCCAGTGGCCAGTTCAAGCAAAGGAATATTCGTGGGCGGAGCATTCCAAGGGCCCAAGGACATCCCTCAGTCAGTTGTTGAGGCAAGCGCTGCTGCAGCCAGTGCAGGGGCAATGCTCAGCCCGGCAAGAAACACCCTCACAAGGGAAAAGCAAATACCAGAGGAGAGAAATATAGCTGGAGAAAGGCCAAGAATAGGTGTGTTTGTCTGCAAATGCGGTATTAACATTGTGGGTGTGGTTAACGTAGAAGAGGTGGCGGAGTATGCAAAGACACTGCCTTACGTGGAATACGTTACCCACAACCTGTACACTTGCTCCCAAGATACCCAGGACGCCATTGCGCAGGCCATTAAGGATAACAATTTGAATCGCATTGTTGTGGCTGCCTGCACGCCGAAAACCCATGAGCCCCTCTTTCAAGAAACACTCGCAGAGGCAGGCTTGAACAAGTATCTCTTCGAAATGACCAATATACGGAATCAGGACTCCTGGGTACATAAGGACGATCCCGACGCGGCCACGGAAAAGGCAAAAGACCTGGTGCGTATGGCCGTAGCAAAGGTGGCACTGCTCGAGCCGTTGGAGGAAACCCCCCTGGAAATAAATCAAAGGGCCCTGGTTCTGGGCGGGGGCATTGCAGGCCTTGTTTCAGCCAAGACCCTGTCCGAGCACGGTTATCAAGTGACCCTTGTGGAGAAGGACTCTGCCCTAGGAGGCCAGGCAAGATTTCTGTACAGGACCTGGAGGGGGGAAGATGTACAGCAAAACCTCTCCGAGCTCATTCAATCAGTTGAAAAGGACAAGAACATTGATATAAGGCTTGCTACTGAATTGACCCAAGTGGATGGTTTTGTGGGCAATTTCAAGTCTACACTGGCAGGCAACGGAAAGGAAGAGGTGGTAGAACACGGTGTGGCCATACTGGCCACC
>QMLZ01000517.1 GCA_003646995.1 Deltaproteobacteria bacterium
GAAATACGAATTTGAATTTGAGTTTAATGAGAGTTTCAGGAGAAAGGTAAAGGAGATCGAGGAGAGAGTTATTGAGAGGGCTATGACTGACAGTTTGGACAGAAGAAAGTCTTCCTCCCGGTGAATTCGTCCCTGTAATAACTTATCTTATCCCCGCATCTCCCGCAGTATTTGCGGTTGTAAACCGTCAACAAGCTCTTTATCCCCCTGCCTTTGAGTTTGCTATCGAGAAATTCTTCACAGAGTCTTTTTGTTATCCTGATGAGAAGTTTGAGTTTTTTCTCTGGAATATCTGATATCCTCCTGTCGGGTCTTATGCCCGACCTGAAAAGGATTTCGTTTCTCAAGATATTTCCAACACCCGCAAATACAGATTGGTCAAGGAGTACCTCACCTATGACTCTGTCCCCATTCTTGATAAGCATGTTGAATAGTTTCTCCTCATCCCAGTTCCTGAAGGGATCTATACCAAGCTCCTTGGACAATCTATCCTCTATATTCTCGAGGAAATCCACTTCAACTATCGGGGCATTGTAAACGACCATCCTTCCAGATTCAAAATCCAAAATCAATCTAATTCTGTTCTCGGGTTTTGAAAACTCTTCTTCAAATCTTATACTACCATACATCATAAGATGAATTCTTATTCCGTATGGTTCAAAATTCAACAAAATGTTTTTGCCATACGTGGAAGTATCCTGCAATCTTTTCCCCACCAGGTTTTTCGGATCGATATAAACCCTTTTGCTCCTGATTTTTACACTACTCAGCTTCTTACCAAGGAATCTATCGCTTATCTGTATAGCTCTCAACCTCGCTGTCGGTCCCTCGGTCATCCAAAGAGTAATACTCTGATTTCATTAAGCTTTTTATATCCGATTTTTCTACGGGACTGCCAAGAAATTCTCGTCTCCAGATTGTAAAGGGCAACAACAGCCCCTATTGCATGGTACCATGAACGGTATAGCATGAACTCCCCTGATTGTACTCAAGGGAGAAAATGGCTTAACTCCTTGGATCAAACAACCCTCGCTGGCTTCATT
This sequence comes from Deltaproteobacteria bacterium, assembly GCA_003646995.1. Next base: position 1,044 of record QMLZ01000517.1, read on the forward strand.
ACGTTAGGGATTCCAAATCTCTTTCAGAGAATGGAATGAGAGGATGGATTGTAATCCGTAGATTTATTGCCTTTTGGGAAAGCATTAAAGCTATAATCCACGTACTTATTTCCGTACACTTGGAGAGGTGGGCATGAGTGATAGATTGAGTAGAATCTTGAAAGATATCCCTGCAAAGATTAAGAATAAGGCTCTTATCCTCTCTATCGTGAAGCTGATCCTTGCAGCAATTGGTTTCTCTGTCCTCGTCTTCTTTCTCCTCATTTTGCTGTTTGTAGCAGAGCCTCTTTTCAACATCTCCATGATTTCTCTAGTGGTGATCTTTACTCTACTATGCTATAAGAAGAAGATAAAATGGCGCCGCTTTACCATAACCATTCTTCTCTCACTTCTTATAATCTCCTCTCCATACATAGCATTGTTTCTACCGTACTCCTTGAGCGCATATCCAGAGAGGCATTATCCCGACAAGATTAAAGGGATAAGATTCAACACCGCAACAATCCTACCTATGTTACTCTTCGATATGCCTCTCATTGCATCGGATTTGAAGAAGTTAGGGGTCAACTCCGTCTATTTCCCCATCTTTTACAGGGTAAATCATGATGGTAGCATAAGTGCACTTCCTTTCTCAGAGACTGTTGCCAGATTGCTGATAAAGAGGTTTCATTCTCTCGGTTTTTCCATAGCGGTATCACCTGCTCTCATTGGACCGGAAGGTCTCTCATTTGGTGCTCTTCCAGAAGAGGTGCTGGAAAACAAGAAGTTCTGGAAAGAACTTGAAAGAGTGATTCTCGATCTGAGTGAGATGGCTGAGGAGGAAAAAGTAGAGATTCTCTTCGTCATGAACGAACCAGAGGTTGTCCTGGGTCTGCACAAGAACGCAACCTTCGGTGGTCTCACAAGAATGATCAACTTTTCACAGAAAATAGTCAAAGAAGTTAGAGAAAGGTTCAGTGGCAGAGTAGGGTGGCACGCAGCCCTGGGAGGAGATATGGTTCATTACAACTGGAGTGTGGATTCTTTCGAACTCTTCTGTCCCATCGATATGCTCAACTTTTCCGACTATGATTACTATGGATCAACTATAATATCAGTGTATCCCAACGAAACGTCTGCAAGGAAGGCGGCGGAGGATCTCGTAAGGATCCAGATGGAGATTTGTAACATGAGTGATGCTGATCTCGTGTTTCCGGAGACATTCTGGATGAAGGATGAACAGATAGATTACTTCAGGTTCTACTTTGGATATGCAAACTCCTCCCTCTTGGGATCTTTCATAACCCTTGCACCATTTGGAAGGGAAAGGATAGAGAAGGTAATGAAAGAGCTTTATCTTTCGTAGATTATCCTTTTCCTCGGGATGTCTCACCAAAACTCTTTATCTTGTTTGCAAGCATACCGATGTTAAGCATGAGATGAATCACCGCAACAACATCCATCGCAAAGCCACTCACGGCGTGCATATTTTCCAGTTTCCACTTATCCATGCCAGCGAGATACCATTCCGTCATCCTTGCCATCTTGCCGGATGGAGCCAGGAACAGACCTATGCCAGTAAACAGGGAGACAGCAAACGGTATTAGAAGAATAGATACAATTC
>QMLZ01000518.1 GCA_003646995.1 Deltaproteobacteria bacterium
TCCAGGACACGATGAAAAGCGACAGGGAAATCGAGAAGATAGGCATGGAGATGGCCATGGCCCACGAGAGGCAGAATGGCAGGGTGCCGGAAGACGTATTCGCCCTGAACCTGGGCTACGACGTCCGATCTACGGCCCCCGACGGCTCTTGTCGCTATATAGAGGTTAAGGCCAGGGCTGGGGAGGGGGCCATAGCCCTCACGCCCAACGAGTGGTTCATGGCCCGGCGCATGGGAAACGACTACTGGCTCTACGTGGTGGAAAACGCAGCCACAGACAGCCCCCGGCTCTACACCATCCAGAACCCCGCCGCCCGCTACTCGCCAGAAGAGATTTTGGGAGCGGTGAGATATGTGATAAAAGATTGGAAGGGGGAGGCATGAGAAAAGGGTATAGCAAGGAGCTGGACGAAGTTATTAAACGCATAGAAGAACATCCCGCTGTGGTGGCGGCCATACTTTTTGGCTCCTGGGCAAAGGGGGTGGCGAAGCCCCTTTCTGATGTGGATGTAGCGGTAGTCTTGAGAGACATTAGCCCAGAAATTGAAGCAGATATAGGCAGTCTATATTCTGACAAACTGGATATTGTTCTCTTTCATCGCCTTCCCCTTCACATCCAGTTTGAAGTGCTGAAGCATGGAAAGGAAATGTTCTGCAAGAATCAAGAGTTCCTAATGAAAGTTAGAAGAAGGGTGCTAAGAGATTATCTTGAAACATCCTGGATTTATAAAAGAGCCGCCCTTCAGGTTGCGAAATGAAGTTACTGGAAAACATACTTAGATTCGAGAGACACTTGGAAGGCGCAAAGAACTTAATAAAAAAGGATGTGTCTGACTATCTTGTTTACAACACTTTGGCCATGGAGTGCTTTCAGGCAGTGAATGCTCTTATTGAGATAGGAGAATACGTGGTAACAGACAAAAGATTGGGATTTCCATCAACTTATAGAGAGATTTTCGAATTACTGGCTCGGGAAAAATTGATGAATAAGGACGAGCTGAACGCTGCAAAGAGATTGGTGTTTCTAAGAAATCTAATAGCCCATGAATATCAGCGAATAACGGAGGAGGAACTTATAGAGATGGCAGGTTTGCTTGGGATTGCAAAAGGATTTGTGGATAGAATTAGGAAAAGTTAGAGACAATTGGTGATGGGACAAAAAACAAAAAGGTTCAAAGAGAGACACGTCTCCCTGGACGATAAAGCTGAGAAGCGGTTTAGTAAAGCAGTGGAAGGCACAAACACTATCAAGCGTAAAAAACGGACTTCAATATCGTCTATTGAGAAGAAAAAGAGGTCTCTGACAAATACACTTCCCATACCTCCAATGACAATTTCTGGTGAGACGAGATATATTCATCCTTCAGAAGTGGTGGATAGATACACAAAAGTGTCAATGCCAAAAGCTGTTGTAGCTTATCTTGACGTCCTAGGCTTCTCGAGAAAGAAATGCGAATGGGACACTAGCTCAAGTTTGCTGGATTTTTCTGGTCCATTACTCATCTCAGCCTACCATTATCCAAAAATCAAATTTAACGTCTTTAGCGATTGTGCGTTTATATCATCTCCTTTGGAATGTGCAGGAGACATGATTTCTGCCATTCGCTTCGCTTTTACTCAATGGGCTGCTGATGGTGTTTTTGTACGTGGTGGTTTAGCTATCGGAACATACAATGAAATAGACAGTTCTGCCTTTCCAGATGCACCGCAAAATTACGTTGCTAGCCTTTTTTATGGAACAGGGGTTACAACAGCGGTTAACCTGAAGGGTTCAGGGCATGGTGCCCTTTTGTTTTTGGATGATCTTTGCGCCAAATTTTATGGGGAAACCTATGGAGAACCTATTTTCGTATTGGATGATCAGAAGGTAATAGGTTGGTCGGATGATCTCAACGCTCTTTTTTGGTTTGCTGGAATATCACTACTGAGATTGATAAGGTTTTTATCTATAAAGGGTAACGACGTAAACTCCCCACTGGCAAGAAAGCTTTTTAACAACCTCTTATATTCCTTAGCCGCGGTTTCAGATAGGCGTTATATATGGTCTTTGACTTTGGCAATTCTTTCTTTGCCTGATTTAGCATCTGAGGCTAGGAAAAAAGTTATAGACCTCTTCCACATAAGCGATCCAGAGGATTTTGTATCTATGGAAAAACTCATACAAGCATGGCTCAGCAAAGAGGAGGAATTTGCCATTCTTAGGATATTGGCGGACATGGATTCTTCTATTTAAACAAATAGTTGTGAGGATGAATAATGAAAACCAAATCTTTCATAGAAGCTGATTTCCCCATCAAGGAAGTCTCTGAGCATTCGGTGCGAGAGAAGAATATTCGCCACGGGCACATTTCTACTCTCCATATCTGGTGGGCCAGGAGGCCGCTGGCGGCGTCCAGGGCCAGCATCTATGCTGCGCTCACTCCTGCGCCAGAGAGCGAAGAGGAGCGACGAGAAAAGGCTAAATTCATCGCCAGTCTCTCCGCCTGGGAAAATTCTCTCAACGAAGAGCTGCTGTTTCAGGCCAGAAAAGAAATCCTGGAAGCCAACGGAGGAGAGCCTCCCAAGGTGCTGGACCCCTTTGCAGGCGGCGGTGCCATACCGTTGGAAGCCCTGCGCCTGGGCTGCGAAACTTACGCCGGCGATCTCA
>QMLZ01000519.1 GCA_003646995.1 Deltaproteobacteria bacterium
CAAACAACTTGCCGAAGGCAGTGCTCCGTGGGCGATACCGTGGCCATGCGTCCACGAGTTCCTTGCCATTGTGACCCACCCGAGGATCTACCAACCCCCTACCCCGCTGAGTCGGGCCCTCGAGCAGGTAGAGGCGTGGCTGGAATCACCGAGCCTTGTGATGCTTTCAGAAGGCAAAGGGTATTGGCGTGAGCTTCGTTTTATAATGCAAAAGAGTGTCCGGCTTATCATTCATTTGGCTGTTTTAACGCGTGGCATGTACCTTTTTCCCATGGCGGGGGTTTCCTTCATCGAGCGATAGAAGAACGTGCGTGGCGAGTGACGGCACTAACCGGCATCCCACTCAATGTCCAGTAGTGCGATCAGGTCATCCTTGCTTTATGGTCAATCTCGGACCTTGAAAAGGGCGGTAAAGCTGGTCGCCGATCAGGACCATTTGCCAGGAGCAGAAGGGTTTGGACAGGGCATAGCACTCCGCAAGGGTCCAGTACCCGTCCAGCAGGAATCGGAAAAAGAGCTCAGGCACGGGAAAGGCCTGGACATAGGGCTCATTGACCGGCCCCAGGGTAGCAGCAATCCCCTCTTCGAGCATTCGCTTGCACCAGACCCGGCTGGCCGGCACGTTTGAGGGTCTTGCACTCGGCGCTCGCAATATGATAGCCCACAGAGCCCCTTGCTCAAGTAAAGGCCTCCACTCCACTGAGGAAAAAACCGGACAGGTGATCCGGACTGCTGGGTCAATAAAAAGCTTATCATAGGATCAAGTTAAATCTTTTTCGAGACCCCAGCATCATCAAACGAGGCCATTTCCCGCATTATCTTGCACGCAGCTTCCACCAAATTTATGGTGATTGCAGCGCCTGTGCCCTCGCCCAGTCGCATATTGAGGTCCACAACAGGCTCAATTCCCATATAATCCAACGCAGCGGTTTGTGATTTTTCTACCGAACGATGGCCTGCAATCAGATAGCCCTTTACCTTGGGCTCTATCAGGTATGCGATAAGCCCGCCTGCGGTTGAAATCAGGCCATCGAGTACCACCGCTACCCTTTTTGATGCAGCAGCGAGGGCTGCTCCTGCAATGCCGGCAATTTCAAATCCGCCTACCTTGGTAAGGATGTCCATCCCGTCCCTGGATGCCGGCTTATGAAACTCCAGTGCCTTTGCTATGATCTTTGCCTTGTGCCCTAAGGCCTTGTCATCAATGCCCGTGCCTCTTCCCACCGCCTCATGTGGACTTATGCCGGTAACTTCACATATTATAGCTGTGGCAGCAGTTGTATTTCCTATACCCATGTCTCCAAGGCCTACTATATCGAAGGCCCTCTTCTCATACTGTTCGTTGAATGCCATAATGCCGTTTTGAAGCGCGGCAGTGGCCTGTTCATGGGTCATGGCCTCTTGGAGTGCAAAGTTTCACGTACCCATTGCCACCTTCTTTTTTATGAGCAGTGGATGATCTTCGAACTCCATGCCCTTTACGCCCATGTCCACCACGGTAATATCTATACCAAAATGCCTACATAGCACGTTTATGGCCGCCCCGCCAGCAAGGAAATTCAACACCATCTGCTGGGTAACCTCCCCAGGATAAGCGGAAACACCTTCTTCCACCACGCCGTGGTCAGCCGCAAACACAAATAGGTGTTTTTTTCCTATGTTTGGTTCAAGAGTACCCTGAATAAGACAAAGTTGAACGGCCAGGTCTTCCAGCCTTCCAAGGGAACCCAATGGCTTTGTTTTGTTGTCCATCTTGTGCTGAGCACTCTTCTCAAGTTCCCTGTCAACTGGAGTGATGCTACTTCCAATCTGTGATATGTTTAAAGTTTCTTCATACATCCTCAATACACCTCCTTTTATATTCTAGGTTTATTGGTTGATCAGAGGTGAATGTGTATCTTAGGGCCCGCGCTTAGGTGTGAGTAGGTGTGCAACCTTGCGAGGAAAGCAAATGTAACGGGTGAGGTTGATAGATATTAGCCCAGCACAGCAAAAAAAAGCCAGATGCAGATTTCCGTATCTTTTCTCCATCAAACAGACTCCGATGGTGAATTAAGATACGGATAGCACCCAGCATGTTATCCGCTATCAGATGTAACGCAAACAGGCAGGCTTTCTGGCTTACGGATCATCCTACTAGCCGCGCCTTCCCACCAAGAAGCTGTCAGCTATCAGCCGTCAGCTATCAGCAAAAAATAATCCATTTCCTCAAAACAGCTGATCGCTGACCGCTGGCAGCTTCTCATGACAGTGGCTTTACATGGACACCCACCAATTAACTATTTCACCATTCAACTATTTAATGGACATCCATGTTGCGGGTTTCGTCCCCGATCACAGCAGTGGCTGGCCTGCGGTGGACTTTCACCACCCTTTCCTTTTAACAGCATGGCCCCTGTCTCCGCCAGGACCGACACTGCACCTGTATGCGAAATTTTCTGTACAACAAAACATTTACCCGTGTCAATGCCAAATTTTGGGGCCCAACTCAAATTTCCTCGCAACTTTCCGTTTTAAATACATACTATCAATCGCTTCATCTATATCAGCTTACTTGACTGTAAGTTGGTCATATTGTATCAACTCAATAATTAGGGAATATCAGCGAATGAAACATCGGGGGAAGAGGATTTTTCTTCTGCTCC
>QMLZ01000116.1 GCA_003646995.1 Deltaproteobacteria bacterium
CTTGCAGAAAAAAATGTTTTCGGTCCTTGGAATATCACCTGAGCAAGCTGAGAGAAAGTTTGGCTTCTTCTTGGAAGCTCTACGCTACGGAGCGCCTCCCCATGGAGGGATGGCAGTCGGTTTTGACCGCCTTGTGTCCATTATGACAGGTACGCGATCTATTCGGGAAGTTATAGCCTTTCCAAAGACTACAAGCGCTACCTGTCCTCTTACAGATGCCCCTTCAGAAGTAAGCCAGGCCCAGTTAAAAGAACTGGGCCTCAAGCTGGACGTGTAAAAGCGCGCACATAGCCTTGACAAAAGGCTTTTCGTACATATTTTGCTTGACAATTCATGCGTTCTAGGGCATAGGATCTGCTTCGAATTATTTTGTTATTCAAGGGCGGAGCCCAACTGCTCCGCCCTTAATTTGATCACTCCGAAAGGGGCGTAAATCTAAAGAAAGGATGTGATAGCCATGGTTTGTACAATCATTAAAGAGGGTCATGAGTGCTTTTTCATGACAAAAAAGGGCTGCCAGTTCAATGGTGGCTCGTGTCATCCCATCGTGGAACAGTGTGAGGGATGCCAGAGAATAGGCGAATTTCCCGCCGGCAAGTTTTGCCTCATTTATCCCGATCCCGCAGCCAAATGGCGGTTGGGGAAATGCCAAATGGCCACCCACCTAAGGGAAGGTACCCGAAGGGAAAACGGAAAGATCAACCCTCTTAAGGCCTCAAAGAGGAAATTTCAGTAAACAACAAGAAGCCAGAACATAGTGGGCAGGAGTCAGAACAACTGCAGATTTCCCTACCCGAGGTATATCTTCCTTCTGAATTCTGACTCCTGCATACCTTTCATTGGATTAGGAGCCAAGGCCGCAGGCCGCCCAGTGTCAGCGGGTTAAATACAATAGATACTCCTGATTCCCTTTTGGACCGAGTATTGGGGAGGGGATGCATCCCGAGGATTGCCAACCAAGCTCGCAAGAAAAATCCTGAATCTCCTTTACAAGCCTTTCCCGGAGTGCAGGATCGCGAACTACCCCTCCCTTTCCAACCAATTCCCGCCCTACTTCAAACTGAGGTTTAATCAGGGCCACAATAAAGCTTGTAGGTGCGAGGAGTTCTGTAACCTTGGGAATTACAAGGCGAAGGGATATAAATGACACATCTATTGTGGCCCCATCAGGAATAAAGGGGAGATCTTTTCTTTGAAGGTGCCTAATGTTGGTCCGTTCCAATAGAATCACCCTTGGATCATTACGCAAGGACCAATCTAATTGTCCATAGCCTACGTCTACAGCTACTACCCTTGAAGCCCCATATTTAAGCAGGCAGTCAGTGAATCCACCCGTCGAGGCCCCCACATCCATGACCGAGAGGCCCTCCAAGCCGATATCAAAGGCTTTTACGGCCGCTTCAAGCTTTACGCCTCCTCGACTCACATATGGTGGATACCTTTCCACAATGGTTATATCCGCGGTCGGGTTTACTTCCCGGCCGGGCTTATCAAGCAGCTTACCATCGACACGCACAACTCCAGCCATTATCATGGCCCTGGCCTTGGATCGCGTGTCAGCTAAACCCCTTTGAACCAGCAAATAATCAAGTCTTGTTCTTTTGGTAGGCATTGGGAATTTGTGCGCGCGGCTATGCCTCGGGATATTTTGCAGGTACTTATTTGGAAGCACTCGATATCAAGTCCAAAGCACCTTTGTATATGCCATCGACATCAAGCCCATACTTTTGATGAAGTGCAGCCAGGGGACCATGTTCCACAAATTTGTCGGGTAGTCCAACCCGCTTTACCCTCACCCCCTCAATGCCAAGGTCACTGATCCTCTCGAGCACTGCGCTTCCCAGCCCCCCGGAAAGAACATTTTCCTCCACCACTAAGATCTTTTTCATTGTGGAGGCCAGTTCCCCCAGGCTGGAATCCAGTGGTTTCACAAACCTACAGTTTATCACCATAACACTCAGCCCTCGAGCCTCCAGCTTTTCAACAGCTTTCAGCGCTGGTGCCACCATGCTCCCTAAGGCAATCAACGCGAGATCCTGTCCCTCTTTCAAGATCTCCCACTTTCCTATTGGTATAAGCTGAAACTCTTCATCAATAGAAACCCCAAGGGCCCTTCCCCTTGGATACCTTATTGCTATCGGCCCGTCGTGTTGCAGGGCAGTATAAAGCATGTGCCGCAATTCGTTTTCATCCTTTGGTGCCATCAACGTCATATTAGGTAGTGTACGGAGGTAACTTATGTCAAAGTGCCCGTGATGAGTGGGCCCATCCTCCCCTACGAGGCCTCCCCTGTCAATGGCAAATACAACCGGAAGATTCGGAAGACAAACATCATGTATTACCTGATCGTAGGCCCTCTGCAAGAACGTGGAATAAATGGCCACAAAAGGCCTGAAACCCTCCACAGCCAGACCAGCTGCAAAAGTTACAGCGTGCTGCTCAGCTATGCCCACATCCAGGAATCTTTCCGGGAAAGTCTGGGAAAATCGCGTCAGACCCGTGCCCTCAGGCATGGCCGCAGTAATGGCGAATACCTTTTTGTTCAACCTGCCGAGTTCTACCATGGTCTCGCCAAAGACCTCGGTATACGTCGGAACGGGTTTATCGGAATCCTTTTGCGGAGAACCTGTTGCTATTTCAAAACAACCTACTCCGTGATAATGGGTGGGGTCCTTTTCCGCTGGTTCGTATCCTTTACCCTTGACCGTTAGGACATGTACCAAAACCGGTCCTCTCAAGTGCTTTATGTTCTCAAACGTATTAATGAGCTGATCCAGGCGATGGCCATTAATGGGCCCGATGTACTTGAACTTGAAAGCCTCGAATAGCATTCCAGGGGTGAAAAAGGTGATAAAGGAATCCTCACTCCTGCGCAGGACGCTCAGGATATTTTCTCCTACCCCCGGAAGAGACCGAAAAAAATTTTCCATTTCTTTCTTGAAGGTTACGAATCTCCGCCCAGTCATTTTCCTACTTAGAAAAGAGGAAAATGCCCCTACGTTAGGCGAGATGGACATAGCATTGTCATTCAGGACCACAATGAGATCCTTTTCAGTATCCCCCGCCTGGTTAAGGCCTTCGAATGCCATTCCAGCGGTCATGGAGCCGTCGCCTATTACAGCGATAACCTTTGCATCCTCGCCTTTCAGTGCCTTGGCTGTTGAAATTCCCAACCCAACAGATATAGAGGTACTGCTATGTCCGGTATCAAAGGTGTCATAGGGGCTTTCTTCTCTCTTTGGAAATCCGCTGATTCCACCCATTTTGCGTAGCGTGTGGAATTTGTCGCGCCTACCTGTAATAAGCTTATGGGCATAAGCCTGATGGCCGACATCCCATATGATCCTGTCCTTAGGGGTATCGAACACATAATGGAGCGCCAAGGTAAGTTCTACCACACCAAGGCTAGGAGCCAGGTGTCCGCCGGTACATGATACTGTTTCTATGATCTTCCTTCGAATTTCCCCGGCCAAGGTCTCCAAATCCTTTATGCTGAGTCCCTTCAAGTCTGAAGGAGAATCAATTTTTTCTAGGAGATAATATTTTTGGTGATCTCTCATTTTTTCCTTCTTACTATGTAATAGGCAATCTCCCTAAGGGGGTTCGCTCTTTGGTCAAAGGCCTCTAGGGCCCCTACCGCCTCCCGGACCAGTTTATTCTGGATCTCTCTGGACCTTTTGAGCCCAACTACCGCAGGGTATGTAGCCTTACCCTTCCGCTCATCACTTCCGGCAGTTTTTCCCATGGCCTCCGTGTCACCCTCCACATCCAACAGGTCGTCAGAGATTTGAAAGGCAAGGCCGATACCCTTTCCGTACGTGCGCAAGGCTTCAATCTGGCCCGAATCACCTCCTGCCATGATGGCCCCAGCTACAACTGACGCTGTGATTAGGGCGGCCGTCTTGTGACTATGAATGAAGTCAATGGTTTCCTTATCAGCGGGTTTTCCTTCGGCCTGTATATCGGCCACCTGACCTCCCACCATTCCCTTATACCCGGCTGCTTCTGCCACCAGTTCCACCACCCGGACCACCGATTCTGGGGGAATATGGGCCAGTAAATCACCTGAACACAAAAGCCGAAACGCCTCGGTTAGAAGCCCGTCGCCAGCAAGAAGAGCAAGGGCCTCTCCAAAGACCTTGTGACTTGTGGGCATTCCACGGCGAAGCTCATCATCGTCCATCGCAGGAAGGTCATCATGTATCAAGGAATACGTATGGATGAACTCTAGGGCGCATGCAGCCGGCAAAACAGCTTCCTGGCGGCCACCCACTGCTTCAGCCGAGGCGATACAAAGAATAGGCCTAAGCCTTTTTCCGCCGGCGAAAAGACTGTACCTCATTGCCCTGACAAGATCTCTTGCCGGGCCTTCAACCTCGGGGAGATATTTCTCTAATGCCCCATCAATAACCCGTTTTTTCTCGGCTAGGTATTTCTTCAAGTCCATGAACAAATTCGGCAATGCGGTTTGAGGTTAACCTCAATCTGATATATCATCCTCATCTTGGTCGGTTTTAAAAGGTACTTCCAAGTACTTACCATTACTTTGTTTTATAAGCATGGTGACTTTCTTTTCAGCTTCCTCCAATTTTTGAGAGCAAAACTTGGCAAGCTTAATCCCCTCCTCAAAAGCCTTTATGGAATCCTCTAGAGACAACTCCCCACTTTCAAGAGATTGTACAATCTCCTCAAGTCTGCTCATGGCATCTTCAAACTTGGTAGCGTTCATCTCTCTCCTCTTTTTCTCACGCGTCCTACCCCCGCCGCCCTATGCTTTGTATCCTGTTCCCTCAGTCCTCAGAAATCGTAAGTCTACTCGTTTCTGCTGCCAGGTGTCAATCAACACATCTTTACTGGTACGTCCCTGAACCGCTTTTACTGTTTTTCCCATGGAAACTTGTTTGAACTAGTCTGTTGAACCGTACACAGCAGCGATCCACTGCCAAGGATAATGCCCACCTTTTCGTTCAATTCCACCTCATGGTAGGATCGGACGATCTTGCTTTGAGGGAGCCTAATGGTTATGCTGTAGCCCCTCTCAAGTATGGAAAGAGGGCTAAGGTCACTTACCCTATGGGCAAGGGCCTCCAGGCCTGCTTTTTCGTGCCTCAGCCTCCCGTAGATAGCTTGGCACATTGAGTGAAATCTCTGTCTGACAAGAGAGCCCTGGATTTCCACTGACCTTTCAGGCGAATTTCTCAGAAGCTTCAGAAGGGCAAGCTGAAGCCTTCTTTTCTTACCATCCAATTTCCACTTGAGGGCCAGGTTCAGGCGACCATGAATTTCGTCCAGACGCATCCAGAGTTCTTCCAGTCGTCTCCTGGGATCCTTCAACCTGGCCCCTAGGGAGGTGATTTTGTCGGCCAGTGTGCCAATAGTACGCTGCATCTGATTCACCATTCTTTCAATAGCGGCAGAAAGATTTGCCTTTAGGGTTTCCTTCTCCTTTGCCAGTATTTCTGCAGCGGCCGAAGGCGTCGGAGCCCGTAGATCGGCAGCCAAGTCGCATATGGTCGTGTCTATTTCATGGCCCACCGCAGAGACAACAGGGACAGAGGATTTTCGAATAGCATAAGCCAACTCCTCGCTATTGAACGGCCATAGATCCTCCAGGGATCCTCCCCCTCGTGTTATTACCACCACGTCAACCTGTAACTCCCTGTTTACAATATCCAGTGCCTCAATAATTTCAGCCGATGCGCCCTCACCCTGCACTCTCACAGGCACTACGATGATTTCCATATTGGCAAACCTGCGGCCCATGACCTTCAAGAAGTCCCTCACCGCGGCTCCGGTGGGTGACGTTATGAGTGCTATTCTCTGGGGCAAATAAGGCAAGGGTTTTTTGATCTCCGGATTGAATACACCTTCTGCTGCTAGCTTTCTCTTTAATTGCTCATAGGCTAGGGTAAGGGCTCCCAAGCCCATGGGTTCCAAATAGTCAAGTACTATCTGATAGTCCCCCCTTGGAGCATAAACACTGATCCTACCGCGCGCGATAACTCTCATTCCATCCTCAGGAATAAATCTGAGATAGCGGATCTGAGGTCTAAACATCACGGCCTTGATTTGGGCCTGCTCATCTTTAAGCACCATATAATAGTGTCCCGACATGGGAGAACGAAAATTGGAAATCTCACCCTCCACCCACACGAAATCAAAAGTGCCCTCCAGTAGTTCCCTGATCTCTTCCGTTAGCTCTGAAACCGTATACACCTTGGGTCCAGGCAGCTCGCCCGCTTCTTTTCCACCAAAACCGTCATCATGGATTTCAGTCATCTTTCTGCCCCCTCGAGTGGATACCAGTGGCCATTTATATCCTTGACGCCTCTGGCCTATTCTCCTATATTCCCCTCAGAATTGAAACAGGTTTTAGAGACGTCCACTTTCTCGACCGTGCCACAGAATGGAATCCCCAGTGCTTCCTCTCACGTTCTTCGGGTTCAGCAAGGGATAATTATATTCTGTGGAGCGTGGTTTTAATTATGCCATGCTAAATATATTTTAAAGGGAATCCGCTTTAATAAAAATTAACGTAAATTACCAATAAATCGATTAAATAATGTAAGGAGGTAGAGATGGAAAACAGTAATCCAGTCAAATTCATGGATGTTACGTTTCGCGATAGCCATCAGTCATTGTTTGCTACTCGGATGCGTACAGAAGACATGATACCCATTGCAGAGGAAATGGATAAAGTAGGGTTTTGGGCAATGGAGGTATGGGGTGGAGCCACATTTGATACTATGCATCGGTTCCTAAAAGAGGATCCATGGGAGAGGCCCAAGATACTGAAAAAGTACATAAAGAAAACCCCCTTTTCCATGCTGCTAAGGGGGCAAAACCTAGTCGGTTATAGGCACTATGCTGACGACGTGGTAAGGGCCTTTGTAGAGAAGGCATGTGAGGTCGGTATAGACATCTTCAGGGTCTTCGACGCGTTAAATGACCTAAGGAACTTTACTACTTGCGTGGAAGTCATAAAGAAAAACGGAAAACACTTTCAAGGGGCCATCTGCTTTTCTCTGACCGAGAGGAAAATGGGGGGGCCGGTATTTAACCTTCAGTATTACATGGACAAGGCAAAGGCCCTTGAGGACATGGGGGCTGATACCATATGTATAAAAGATATGGCCGGAATTCTGTCCCCATATGACGCTTATGAACTGGTCAAAGGCCTAAAGGAAACGGTCCAGGTCCCAATTCATCTCCATACCCATTACACATCCGGCATGGCCTCCATGTGTTGCATCAAGGCAATTGACGCAGGCGTCGATATTGTGGACACATCTCTCGCACCATTTGCACTCCGCACGTCCCATCCAGCAATTGAGCCCCTAGTTGTGACGCTTGACGGTACACCCAGAGATCCTAAAATCGACCTCGATAATCTGCTTAAGCTTGATGACTACCTGGAATCCATTGCTCCCAAGTACGCCAATCTGTGTGATACCACCAGGATGTCAGTGATAGATACAGGTGTCCTCAAGCACCAGATACCAGGAGGAATGATTTCTAACCTAGTAAACCAACTGAAAGAGGCTAATGCGCTGGATCGCATTAATGAAGTGTACGCCGAGCTTCCACAGACTCGCAAGGATCTCGGTACACCCCCACTGGTCACCCCAACATCCCAAATTGTAGGGGTTCAGGCCGTCCTTAATGTACTTTTTGGAAGATATAAGATGATCACGAACCAAGTAAAAGACCTCTGTTATGGTCTGTATGGTAGGACGCCAACAGAAATCAACCCTGAGGTAAGAGCAAAGGCCCTGAAAGGATACAAGAGAGGACAGACCCCTATAACAGGTAGACCTGGAGACTACCTTGAGCCCGAACTTGAAAAGGTAAGGGCTGAAGTGGGCGACCTCGCGAAAACAGAGGAAGACTTGCTCATTTGCGCCCTTTATCCAACTACGGGCAAGGAATTCCTTGAGTATAAGTATGGGAAAAAATAGGGGGAACGTCTTATCTTTAGCCCAAGGTGAATCGCCTTGGGTTCCCCCTTCCTTTTTCAAATTGGGAATATTCTATGCCGACAGGGATCGAATCTGAACAGCTGGACCAGATAGAAAGAATCTATGGAAAAAGTCTCATAAGGCTCTTCCGCGGGCTTATTGAGGACAAGACGGTCCTTCGGGTATTTCTCTTGGGTAAAGATTATGAGCGACTGACCATAGTTACAAATCTGGAAGAAAAGGATTCTGAAACCTTTATAACCGTTGACTACCCGGGCGGATTTAAAAGGGCTGTTGAAGGAACCACCAATTGGAGGCTGCGGTTCGAATTTACAGGCAAGGATAGGCTTCCATACATATTTCGCACTGAAGGCGGAGAACTGATAAAAGGTGGTATAAGGTTGAAGCTCCCCCCCTTTATCGAGCGAAGACAAAGGAGGAAGAGCTTCCGACTTGAAGCGCCGCTTGGTACCAAGCTCACCTTTACTAAGGACTTTAAGAAGTATGTCACCAATGTCATCAATATCAGCCTTGGAGGTGCCCTTGTGTCCCTTGAAAAGCGGGAGCACAAGAAACCTGTGGTCGATGTTGACGAGTACCTCAAGGGTCTCAAGGTTTCCTTCCCTTCAAAGGAAGAGGAATCGGTGGTCTACATAAAGGAAGCCATGGTCAAAAGGGTGGAAAAGGATATTTATCAAGGATTGTTCAATTATGCGTTACAATTCACAGATGTGGAGAAAAAAGACAGTGATCTGCTGCAAAGGCTAATCTATCAATTTCAACGTGAATATCTGAGAAAAAGGCAATTAATAGATACGTAAGAAATGACTTAGACGTAGATATCGATAATTTGGCCAAGATTTGGGGGGCCATCCTGGGCAATTCCAGAGGCGGAATAAACCTGCTTGGTCCTATTGGCCTCTACCCCCATATACACTATCCCGTTGCCCCAACGTCGTTCATCATAGGACCTGCTGGCCTCTCGATCAGTATTCCAGGCTGAAGGCCAGGAAATGGGATTAGTGGCAATCAACGCTGTAGAGGAACCAATGACCATCTACAATCCTTTCAACTTAACTAGACCTACTTTTCATAAATAAACCATCTCTGGACAAAATGCAACAAATTTTTCTCCTTCCAAATTTCTTTAACAAACACCCCCGCCGTACCACTCAATCCAGCAGCGGCACAAGGCTGGC
>QMLZ01000520.1 GCA_003646995.1 Deltaproteobacteria bacterium
CTAATCGGCCATCTCCAATTTACTCTGGCGCAGGCCCGCCAGGGACACGTAATTGCCCGCTATCTGCCACACCTTAATTTTTCATCTTCTTGTAACCCTTCCACCCAATAATGCACCCAAAGATACCAAAAATGATAGAAACCCCAGCAATGGCCCTTAAATACTTCGATATATACCTCTGCAGTGGCCTTTCAATGTATCCCGATCTCTCAACTCGCCCAAAGGGCTTGACAGGCAGTTCCACCTCAAGCCTGTGACCCATTCCGTCTTCCACCACTACCCTCCACTTACCGTGCGTGTCAGGATAAAAACAAAAACGCCCATTTCTATCTGTTCTCCCTATCTGAAAGGGAACCTTTTTGTCTGGTGCGGTAATTACTACCTTTGCGTAACTCATGGGCTCACCGGTCGTATATTCGGCCTTCACGATTACACCCCCATAGGCCACCATTCCTCTGACACCATGCGCCATCCCCTTAAAGGGATATGCCGCCAAAATAACAACAATAGCGATAACAATCCATTTCTTCAAATTCCCTGTCTCCTTTTTACATAAAAAAGATGGCGCCTTTTGGCCCTATCCTCCTCAAACTACTACTTAATTTCAAACGTTAACGTGGATATGAATTTGTAGCTGTCTGCCTTGCTTGGATCTTTATACGGAAGTGAATCCTCTGTCTTAACAAGCCACAGTCCCTTTTTCAGAATCTTCACCTTGGCTATCATGTTCTTGTCCGTATGGGTCGTCCATGCAAAGGTGTTTCTTAGATTGCTAAATCCTGCATACGTAGCATAGATCCAGGCCTTTGTTGGTTTACCCTTAAGCAGGCAGTAAACAGGAAGCATCTCTCCTTTCTTGATATTGGCCGGGTTTTTTAACGGGACAATCTCAAATTGGTCTCATTCCTAGAACCAATGTTTGCCTGCCGGTCTTCGGTTTCTTTGTGATAATATTAATCACGCCCCCAAGCCCTTCAGACCCGTATACCGCTGAGGCCGGTCCCCGCACAATTTCGATACGTTGAATGACTTCCTTCGGAATGTGCCCCCAGGCTACCCAGGCGATGGCATCGTTGAAATTGTCGTTCTGGGGTACTCCATCTACCAATACCAGGATCCTGTGTTCGCCAACCCCACGCATCTTTAATGGACTTGCGATACGACGTGTTTGCAATGCATAATGCCGGTAATTATATATACCCGCCACACTGCGAATGATGTCCTCTACACGATCAAAGGGGGGAAGCCATGATCTCCTCGCTGGAAATGACAGTAACGCTTTGAGGCGCATCGAACACCGGAATCTCCGAGCGCGTAGCCGAAACCACGACCTCATCGAGTCTTATTACCTTTCTCCCTTCGACTTCTCTTTTCCCTTGTTTTGCCTCTTGAGTTAAAGCAAGACCGGGAAGAAGAACCAAAATTCCCATCATCAGTATAATCAAATTCAAGCCCTTCATTAAAAGCCTCCGTCTCATGTTTACTTTGGTCTTTCAAACAGCTCCAGTTTCCATTCCCTCTTCCGCCCCCCCTCTCAAGATACAAAAAGCCAGAAAAAACCCTGGCAGGAATTCGTTCCTGTCAAAGCCTTCCTGGCTTACGGCTTCGTGCTATAAAACTTTTGATACTATTTCGCGGAAGAGGGCTTCGCGCGCCCCTCAAACCAGCCGATCTTACTAAAGATAGCTTCTGCTATCGCCTTTTTATTCTCCGGCTTATGATACAAAGCCTCTATTGATGTAAAGTTCTCGTGTCTTAGTCGGCCTTTGGTTCAAAAAAGATCTTGTGGTCTACGAGGTTCATCATCTTAATTCTACCCTTGATGATCTTTTGGTCACCAAAGATGCCCACCAGCCGCCAGGAATCTTCACCCTGGGGCTCGAGTATATCAACGGATTCCATTACGAGCTCTTCTTTGTCTCCTTGGATAAGATAAGCATTGGCTTCACACATCACCTATCACCTCCTTTATCCTCTCCACCGCCTGCTGCACAAGGTGCGGTAGAGGCTCCTGGGATGTTCCCACAATCTCTACCATCTCCTGGCTCAAGGGCAGCAGGATCTTTCTTGCCGGACTGGAGATAATAGCCTCTGCCATTTTTGGTGTTACCTCTCCAAGCATTGCATTTGCCCATGTCACCGAAATTCGCCCAACAATTAAGTCTGCCCTAGGCGCCGTATAACAAACAGCACTCTCTCCACTTGCCCCTTTGTTTGCACCAGCCTTGAGCATATGTGCCGTCGCTATGCCGTTAGTTCCCAGGGCTACCAGTTCCACAGTCTCTCCGAATACCTCTTTCAGGTACTTGACAAAGGTAGCTCCTATGCCGCCTCCTTGCCCATCTATTATGCAAATCCTTTTGCACACTGCCTTATGTCCCGAAATCGCTTAAGGTCTTCACATGAGTTCAAACACAATGCTGACCTCCAGGGGCACAGGCCTGGCAAAAATCTCTTTAGGAGGCTCGGGAAACGGCGCAGAGTCCATGAGTGCCTTGATCGCCGCTCTGTCCAAGACCGAATAGCGAGATTTTCCCACGACGTTCATACTCCTAACCCTGCCATCGGGCCCTATTATAAACCGCAACCTTACCCGCCCTTCCATGTGTTGCTTCCTTGCGATGAAAGGAGGGCCACTGC
>QMLZ01000521.1 GCA_003646995.1 Deltaproteobacteria bacterium
GACGCTGTTGTTCTCGGCTGTACTGAGATTCCACTGTTAGTGACTCAGGAAGATTCATCTCTGCCAATACTGGATTCTACAAGATTATTGGCAAGGGCAGCTTTGAGAAGAGCAGTAGAGACAATGACTCAATAAGAACTGTGCGTTGATTCTATTAATTCTATGAAACCATTCTGCGACGGAAGATCAATTCTCACCAGAAGCCCATCTTCTGTGACGTAGTCTATCTCTTTAAAGAGTGGAACGTTGCACACAAAAACCTCGTAGGATTTTCCTGCCACAACAACGGTATCAATCCTCGTGACTTCAATATCTACCACAAACTTTTGGAAATTTGCAGGGAAGAATACTGGAATTTTGTAGGTCTCTCCTACCTCTAGTTGCAAAGATTTGTACATCAGTGCCCAGAGCCCTATCATATTGTTGCCCATTAGGTACGTATCTTCCTCAAGGTTTATCTCATCCTCGTACTTTTTTTCGCCCACGGTAACCATATCGTAGGCTTTACCCTCAGAAACTCTGCACTCAATTGTTTGTTTCTCAGAGTTCACCAGAGCATCCACTCGATAAAAAAGAGGCATAACATTCCCCGTTATGTAAAGACCAGCCTTCAGTTCCACCTTTACAGGTGTGCCGAGCTTGTTAAAGTCCTGATCCAGGGAAAGTTCCACGTAAAAGGCTTCCTGGCCTTCATAACTTTCTTTACTTTTGATTCTATAATCAGCGTGGCCAAACTCTACTTCGTCTATTATAAATCTATACCTACGGTATTCCCCAATTTCCAGGAATGCTTCTCTTTCCTTCATTTTTATCTCGGGCTCCTGTTGTGTGTACTCCAAGACTTCTATTTCCAAGCTCTGTATACCTCCCATCTTGAAAAGTCTCACGTGTGTGGCATCTAAGTAACCATACTCTCCGATGGTGGGATCAAAGGGTACCCACTCCCCCTCTATGAGCACCTCTGTCCAGTAGTGCTGTCCAAAGAAGGGCCCTCCCATCATTCTGGCGTACATTATTCCTCCTACAATTCGTGAAGGAATACCAATGCTTCGAAGCATCGCTACCATTAAATATGCGTGAGGACCGCAATCTCCTTCTCTTGTTTCCAGAGTTTTCTTTGCACCCTCACCTGTTATTTTGTAACTTATGTTTTCAAAAACCCATTGTGCGATCTTCTGGGACGCTTCCCATGAGTCGTTGCAATCATGCGTTATTTCTTCAGCTTTTGCTTTTATCGAGATATCATCTGATTCTATTTTTGGCTCTGACTCGAGATATATCTTCGGCACTGAAAGAGGATAAGGATCGCCCGTACCTGAAAACTTTTCTGTATAAATCTCAAAAACACCGTCAATTGAGGAATCTGTTGTAGTACCAGAAAAGTTCTGGTAGCTCGTGGAGAGAAAATTCTTGTCCACAGTTTCTGCCACAATCTCTGTAGTCACCCTGAGTTTCAGGTAGTCCACTAACATCGGGTCATAAAAACTCACATTGGAAGGGGCACTCAAAAGTTCTATGAGTTCAACGCTCTCCACTTTTTCTTTGATGCTGGCATCCGAAAGTTCCGTCCTGAAACTCTGGGAGGGAATTTCCAGAACTAAAAGCTTTCCTTCTGGTGTTACCCAGAACTTGTGTTCTTGCTGAAAAATAGTGGCTTCTGCATAGATACAGGACTGTCCCAGTGCTGAATCCTCCTTCTGGAATTCGATGGTAATCTCAGAACTCTGCATTGCTTGAGGCATGAAAAGTGAGATTTTCACCTTTTTGTCCTCCTGAGGTTGAAGTGTTTTTAAGAGGAAAATATAGTGCTGGAACATGTTGCTGTCCAGAAGGTAGGTGTTTTCCTCTATGGAAATTTCTTTTTCCTCTGAAAGATCCGGAGACTGAATTTTTTCCTTTACTTTCCTTTGTTCAAAGTTGCACTCTATCTCGGACTCTTTTTCTGCCACAGATATGGCTACTTTGTAGTATTTGGGATTCAGAGCTGCTGTGTAGTACTCTGTTGCGTTATAGCTCATCTTCCATGGAAGTCCTCCTGCCTCAAGATCGAGAAATGTTTCTGCTTCCACTACGAAGACCTCTTCATTCTGGTACTGAGTAGTTTCTGTTACTTTGTAATGGGTGTATCCTATAATTGTACCCGCCATGCTGTGAGCATAGTAGCTTTCTTCTCCTACCTCCAGTAAGCCCTTTTCCACAACTTCGGGCTGGCTTATGCAGCCTAAATTTAGGAACAGCAGACATAAAATAAAAAATGACAGTTTTTTAAAAATAAATGATTTGCCTGTGATTTGTTCTTTCATAATGATTTATATAAAGTGAAGCTATTATAAACTTTTTTGTGAAAAAGATTGGAGTCTGGTAGTGATGATCCTCCTCTGTAGAGACGTGAATCTGATTCATGATGGATAAATCATCTCACAAAAAGCCATTCTTTACTTTTATATTTTTCCTGCAGTTTGGAGAGCAGTTCTTTTTCATGATTGTTTATTTCTCCTTTTTCAAGATCGAACTTTGAAGAAAATCCAAACTCCAGAGCTTTTATAACCTCTTTTTCAGATACTTTTCTATTTAAAGCCTTTTCAAGAGTTGTTACTCTCTCTTCAGCATTTTTAA
>QMLZ01000522.1 GCA_003646995.1 Deltaproteobacteria bacterium
CGTTTTGAGGGAAGCAAATGGATATAAAAGAACTACAGGAAAAAGTCATTCATTTTAGAGATCAGCGCGATTGGGGCAAGTATCATAATCCCAAGGACCTCGCAATTTCTCTTTCGCTTGAGGCGGCAGAGTTGCTGGAGATTTTTCAGTGGAAAAGTCAGGATCAACTCGAATCGATTAGGTCTGACCCAAAAGAGAGGCAGTGGGTGAAGGAGGAGCTAGGAGACATATTCATTTATGCGCTCACGCTGGCATATGAATTTAGATTTGATCCAGGAGAGGTCATACTCGAGAAGAGTACGATCAACGACGACTCAGAGAACCAAAGTCAAAGCTTGAGGATGAAATAAGCATTGGGCATGCAAGACGGGCAGTAGAGCGCATCTCCGAAATTAAGAAACTACTTTGTGATCGGATTCCGGTAGAGAAAAAGTTTGGCTTACTTAACGATGCTTGGACCTACTCTGCTAGTATGGTTAGAGATGAGTAGGGACCGCTGCAATTTTCGAGCACTATGCGGTGTTAAATTCTATCTACTTTGGACAGTTGCGAGGGGAATTGGGGGAGATTATAGCAAGACGTATAGAAAAGAGGAATCCAGAGATTCCTCACGCAGGCTCAGCAGGTAGAGTCCCGCCACCAGGTGAATCCGGGGTTGCTGCTTGAGGTAGGAATTGATTTGCACTGCCTTATTGCTTGACATTTTGCATTTAAAATGCATAATCTCCACTAGTATATTGCCATGGCCAATTATTTTACAAGATCACTGGAGCCCATCCTTAAGAAAGCTGCTGCGCAATTCCCAGCTGTAGTGCTTACTGGACCGCGCCAATCCGGCAAGACAACACTTCTTCAACACTTGTTTAGAAGACATTACCGTTATGTTTCTTTGGAGCTTCCGGACGTGCGTGCCTCTGCCGAGGTAGATCCACGCACCTTTCTCGAAATGAATCCACCACCGGTTATATTTGACGAGGTGCACCATGCCCCCGGGATACTCCCTTACATAAAAGAGAAAATTGATGCAAATCGCCAAAGGAAAGGACAATTCTTGTTGAGCGGTTCGCAGAACCTCTTATTGATGGAAAAGGTGACTGAGTCATTGGCCGGCCGTGCTGCAATACTTCGCCTTTTTCCACTTTCAAGGCGGGAGGCCGAAGGTAGAACCCGACTTTTCTTACCATGGGAGTCAGTCAGTCGATCGCCTGTGGAAACCCGCTTTATCTATGGTGAACTTTGGAAAAGCTTCTTGAGGGGGTGGTATCCAGAACTCATCGCAAATCCCATTTTGGATGCAAATTTGTGGTATGGGAGCTATATCCAGACATACTTGGAGCGGGACGTACGTACACTCAGGCAGATCGGAGATTTGTCCCAATTTCAGAATTTTCTCCGGGTGTTGGCGGCCAGAAGCGGCCAACTTTTGAATTTGACCGATGTTGCCCGTGATCTAGGCATAGCAGTAAACACGGCCAAGGCATGGCTCTCCGTGCTTGAGGCTACGTACCAGGTGATTGTGCTTCGTCCGTATTTCGCCAATGTCGGCAAAAGGCTCGTCAAGACACCCAAGATCTATTTCACGGACGTTGGCATCCTTTGTTACCTGGCCGGTTTAGAAGATCCCGATCATGCAGCTTCCGGCCCCATGGGAGGCGCTATCCTGGAAACCGCTGTCCTGTCTGAAATCGTCAAGTCCCTTACCCATCGCGGTATTGATCCCCAGATTTACTTCTGGCGAACTATGGCTGGAACAGAAGTGGATTTCGTGGTGGTGACCGAGAGAGGGCTTGTTCCAATAGAGGTAAAGCTGTCTGCCACTCCGCGGCCGGCCATGGCATCTGCAATAAAAACTTTCCAAAAGGATCTTGGAGACAAGGCATTGCCAGGATATGTTGTGCATCCAGGTGATATGACGCTTCCTCTTGGCCAGGGTGTAACAGCCATTCCGTTTGCCATGCTGTAGTTTATCAACATATCGTTTGGACACCTCGCCAGTTGGCAATCTTGGCTCTGTTCAGGTCCCTTTCTATATGAAACCTACTAGTCAAGATCAAACTTCGGGACACCGCATGTACCGGCACGGCCAAATCAAAAAGAAAGGCCTTTCTACGTAGAACGGCGGCAGATCAAACACCAAGTCACTAGTGTGGGAACCTATTCACGCTTAGGTATATTTGACGGAATTCCTGCACCTTTATTAATTTGTCCTCTTCTGGTAAAAAGGAATTACGATCATAGGAAAATTACTTCAAATGGGCACAGAAAGAGCAGTTTTAACCTTAGTGGAACTCAGGAGATTCTTATGAAAACCCTGGATGACCTTGCGCTCAAAGATAATGAAAGAGAGGCCATACGCGCTGTAAAGGAGGTCATCCTTTTTGGCTCCAAGGCACGAGGTGATGATGACCTTGAGTCTGATATTGATTTGCTCTTGCTTCCAACAAGGCCAATTCACTGGAAAGAGCGACATTCTATTGTAGAAGCGCTATTTGACATAGAGATGAAGTATGATGTGGTAATCAGCATCATAGTCAACTCGGTTAATGATTGGCAAACAGGACTTAGCTCGCTGCTTTCAATCCGCGAAGAAATAAATCAAGAAG
>QMLZ01000523.1 GCA_003646995.1 Deltaproteobacteria bacterium
AACGAGGGCTTCAAGCTGTTGCTGCACCGGGTGTCCTACCGCGGCATCCTCTCCAACGCCTCCCGGATACGGACGCTCGACTACGCCACCGGCAGCATCTACGTGGACGACGGCGTGAACCCGTACGGTTCGCTCTCGGTCATGACCTACAACTACGACAGCCCCACCATCGTGACCACGCCGGGTTCGAGCGTGGTGGGGATGGCGTTCAAGGTCACCATAGGGACGGTCGAGGACATCCGCTGGCAGACGCTGACCGTCCGCGGCCTCTCGACGGGCAACATCCAGAACGACATCACGAGCGTCGCCTTCTACCGCGACCAGAACGTGAACGGGCGGCTGGATCCCGGCGAGCCCACGGCAGGCACTTCGTTCGCATTCGCCACGGGTGACATGGTGGTGGTGAACAACCCGTTCGGGCAGGACTTCGTGCGGGGCACGATAGGGTACTACCTTGCGGTGATAACGTTCAGGGCGTCCACGGATCTTTCGATGATCAACACGACGAACCAGATCGTCTTCCAGTTCGACCTGACGTACATGAACATGAGCTACTACACCTCGCCGTCGCTTCTGGGCGGGACCATCGTGGGCGCCTTCCAGCCGCGCGTCCAGGAGTTCCCGAAGCCCGCCATCCTGTGCAACGACGCGGTGGGCCGCGTCATCCGCATCGGGACGCAGGAGGCGGTGAACGAGGACCCGACGGGCGCTTCGCTGGAGGGCGGCGGGTGCTTCGTCGCCACGGCCGCGTTCGGCAGCTACTCGAGCGACACCGTGCTGCAGCTCTGCGAGGTGCGCGACACCGTGCTCGGCGGGACCGTGAGCGGCACGGCGCTGACCGACCTCTACTACGGCGTGTCGCCGCGCGTGGCGGCGGCGCTGAGGGAGTCCGCCTCGTTGAGGAAGCTCGTCGGCAGCATGGTCGAAGGAGTGGTCAAATAGTCGGCCGACCGGCTCTCTGACATGCAACGACAAAGCGGGGCGAGTTACAATAGATTGTAGCAAGCCCCGCTTTCGGCTGATTATCGAGAGGAATCCAACGGAGGAGCAGATATGCGTCGCGTCAGCATTTACCTCGCTTCGATGCTGATCATGGTCCTTGTGTCCGCCCTGGCTCCGCGGGCGGCCGGCGCCGGCGTTTACGGCCCCAACTGGGCTTCCGAGCCCTTCGTGGCCAACATAACCATCGATTCCTTCTACATGAAGGACTCCAACCTGCCGGCCCCCACCAACGCCTACAACTGGATCGACGCCGATGCGTGGAACGGGGGCGTGTCCACGGGGATAGACTCGGCGCAGCCCCAGGTGGCCAACCAGTTCTGGACCTCCCGCAAGATAGTGTTCGGCTTCGACTTCAACTACTTCGGGAACACCTTCAACGGCGTGTACGTGTCGCTGAACGGCTGGTGTTCCTTCGTGTATCCGGGCAACCCGCAGTCCTCCTCCACCGCGCTGCCGAACAACCTTCCGATAGATCAGGCCCCCTTCGACGACTTCATAGCGCCCTACTGGGACCGGCTCTACCAGGTCATCACCCCCACCAACTCCTACGGCCAGGTGTTCCACAAGGCCGTCACCAGCCCGATGAAGGGCCACATAATCGAGTGGTACGACGTCCAGCTCGTGAAGGGCAACCTGAACACCTCGTGCGTGTTCCAGGTGATCTTCTGGGAGAACGGGGACATCAACTTCAACTACACCTCGTTCAACCCGCCTACGATATACGGCAACGGCGCGAGCGCGACCATCGGCCTCAAGGCGGGAGGCTCGCAGTACCTTTCCTACGGCTACAACAACGCGGTAATAACCTCCGCGGGGTTCGGGATACTCTTCACCTACACCGAGCCCGACCTTCCGCCCGACGTGGCCATCGGCCCCGGCAACCCGGGCACTCTGGAGGAGTTCCCCTACACGGCCACGGCCAAGCCGGTGCTCCAGTTCTCCATGGCCCCGCGGAACGTGGAGGGCCAGGTGGACGCGGTGAACATCATCTTCCAGGGGCCGCAGAACGGCACTCCCGCGCAGTACTTCGCCATATACCTGGTGAGGGACGTGAACGGCAACGGCTTCCGCGATCCCGAGGATCCGGTGGTGTCGGGCGTGGACCCGAACAACGGCAAACCGCTGCTGTGGAACCCGTGGTTCTCAGGAGGATACTCGGAGTACGTGGCGTTACTGGACTCGCCGCTCACGGCGGACCACGACAACCAACTGCTGTTCAGCGAGGGCGACAACGGCAAGAAGTACTACCTCGTGATGGCGGTGTGGGGCAACCTGCAGTCCGGCGACGCCTACAACATAGGGATAAGGGAGCTCCGCCTCTCCGGCCCCAAGTTCGCGCCGATGAGCCCGTGCGTGGTGAACCTGCTGGGCACCACTCTCACGGTGGCGGACCTCACCGCGCCCGAGGTGCTCGGCCCCTACTTCTACCCGCCCAACCCCGAGCAGGACGTGGACGTGCGGGCGGAGAACGTGGTGGCGCTGAGCTACTCCGTGACCGCCTCGCCCGACTTCGACGCCCAGATGGTGGCGGTGGGGCTCCAGAAGACCGGAAGCGGGCAGGGCATATACGTGGCCTGCCGCGTCTACGCCGACTACGGCG
>QMLZ01000524.1 GCA_003646995.1 Deltaproteobacteria bacterium
CAAGAAATATTAACTCATCTGCACCCTGTTCATTGTAACGTTTCGCAAGCTCCACTGGGTCCCCCGCATTTTTCAAATCTACAAAATGAACCCCCTTAACAACACATGCTCCACTTTCCCCATAAGTTACATCAAGACATGGAATAATGCGCTTTGTCAACACGTACTCATACCCCGAATATCTATATGACAATCTCTCTTATCAATCTCTCTTATGTTCCCAGATATCTCCCATTCATTACATTACAACATTCCCAATGTCTGGAGTTCACCATCCAATATATAACCTTGAGGGGGATAGATTGAGGTAAAGGGAAGAGAAGGTGTAAGATTTTATAACCAATATGCGCATCAGCTGGCAATAAGAGATGTTTCAGATTCATGGAGGGTTTAGACGTGAAGGAGGGGCAAAGAGTTAGGGTACATTCGGGTGAAAAGGTGTACGAAGGACTGGTGATGCCAAGCCCAAAAGATACAGTAGTAGTGAAGCTTGACAGTGGTTATAATATTGGAATACCCGCTGAAGAGGTATCTAAGGTTGTACCTGTGCCAATCGAGGAGATTCCCCAGAAAGTAGCCCCCCCTACCACTCCAATAGTTACGTCCAAAGAACTTCCCCGTGTGTCTATAATATCCACGGGCGGAACAATCGCCAGTCGAGTGGATTACAGAACTGGTGCTGTTACCAGTCAGTTTGATGCTGAGGACATACTGGGAGAAATTCCAGAACTTGCAAACCTTGCAACCTACAATGCACATCTTGCATACAATATCCTCAGTGAAAACATGCTTCCTGAGTACTGGCAGAAATTGGCAGAGGAGGTATATTCTCAGATTGAGGGTGGGACTGAAGGAGTTGTAATAACCCATGGAACCGATACTATGGGGTATACTGCAGCAGCTCTCTCATTCATGTTGAGCTCCCCCGTTCCAATTGTACTCGTGGGCTCACAGCGAAGTTCAGATCGCCCCAGCTCGGATGCCGCGATGAATGCCCTGTGTGCTGTAAAGGTAGCTCTTAGCGATATCGCAGAAGTTAGTGTGGTAATGCATAAAGAGTCTTCAGACACAAGCTGCCTTGCTCACAGGGGGTGTAAGGTCAGAAAGATGCACACCTCAAGAAGAGATGCATTTAAATCAATAAATGCTCCCCCACTTGCAGTAATACATTATCCATCTCTCAAGCTTGAGAAACTTGATGAACATCGAAGGCGAGGAGAGGTTAAACTCGACATACATAACAATCTGGATGAGAAATGTTGCATTATAAAATACACGCCGGGAGCCTCCTCTGACATCATAGATTACTATGTAGACAAAGGCTATAGGGGAATAGTTCTTGAAGGCACTGGCTTGGGGCATGTTGGAAGGCACTGGCTTGGGGCAATAAAACGGGCTGTCGATGAGGGTGTGATTGTGGTAGTCACCTCCCAGTGTCTCTATGGGCGTGTGTGTGATAGAGTGTATGACACTGGTAGGGATATGCTGAAGGCAGGTATTATAGAAGGAGAAGATATGCTACCTGAAGTCGCCCTCGTAAAGCTTATGTGGTTACTGGCAAACTATCCTCCAGAAGAAGCAAAGAAACTTGTGAAGGAAAACCTTGTTGGTGAAATCAATAGGCGTATAAGCCATGATTATTATCCCTAAAACACAGAAAAACAAAATAATCAAAATGAAAGCATAAAAAAGCTCATAAAAAAAGAAAGAACCAAGGGGTCAAGAATGACCCCTCAGACTTTTAATTCAGTCTCTCCTTCTGAGGACCAAATAGGACACTGCAAGCAGTCCTGCAACTGCGAAGAGTGCTTCAAACCCAGGAGCACCACCAGCTTCTTCTTCTCCACCTGCACCCTCTTCTCCAGCAGGTGCTGTCACGTTCTCCTCAGCGGGAGTTGTGACTTCCTCAGTTGGTGTTACTTCTTCTTCAGCTGCAGTAGCACCAGCGATTGTTACTGTCTTCTGCAAGTAGCATCTGAGAGTCGCGGCATCGTCTGCAGTGTGAAGTATCACATCACCATAGATGGTGTCATCATCATCGGCATCAAGGGTGATGTCAGTGTTGGACCTCATGTAGAGTGCAACATCGTTAGCTGCAAGAGCAGCACCGCCTGCAGGTGCCTGACCAATCACGGCAGAACCTGCGGGTATGGTAAAGCCCTTAACATCGAAGTTGCCGAAGGTGTCGCCATTGTCAATCTCAAGCAGGTTGTCGCTTCTCAGGAAGACGTACTTCAGCTGCACAACATTGGACTCAACACCTCTGAACACTGCATCGATATAGCAGTAGAAGATTGCTCTGTCATCAGAGTCTTCATATACATATGTCCTGTCAGTGGCTACAACAGCATCAGAGTCAATGATTGCAGAGTCAATTGTGGTTCCGTCTTTTTTGAGCTCGAGCCAGACCTTGTTGCCATCAAGGTCAATCTGCTGAGCAACAAGGGACCATCCCTCTGCAAGCTCCCATTCCTCACCTGTGGAAAGGGTCTTCTTGTCAGAAGAGTCATACTCAATCAGCAATTTTGCAAGCACGCTTGGGTCATTGTCAAGAGCAAGGTACTCATCACCGAAGAAGCCCATCTTGTTATAGTTC
>QMLZ01000525.1 GCA_003646995.1 Deltaproteobacteria bacterium
GAAGATATGAAGTCAGTAAAATTATTGGTAAAACTAATTTTCCCAGAGGAAGAAATAGATGCCTAAAAATACTCGTAAAATCACCACTCCTCAGTCCCTCAACTCCTACATCAAGAACATCTGCGATATCATGCGGCGCTCGGGCAGGGCTGGGGCGCTTCAGTATGTGCCTGAGCTTACTTGGATGCTCTTCTTGAGAATACTGGATGAGAGGGAACAGCGAGAGGAAGAGCATGCAAAAGCGGTCGGTGCTTCTTTTACACCATCCCTTGAGTACCCTTATCGCTGGCGGGACTGGGCAGCCCCAGACGGCACAAAGAGATTAGAGCTCCAGATGGGGACCTTTGGCAGGTTCATGGTCTTTGTCAACAACGACCTCTTGCCGACCCTGAAGGGATTAAAGGGCAAACCTGGTGCAACGCCAAGGCAAAAAGTGATTAGCGAGGTTTTTTCCTTCATTGAAAGAACAAGGGTGGATACTGAACGCAATCTATTAGACATACTCGACAAAATCCATGAGCTTTCCCTTGAGCAAGTAGACGAAACTCACATGTTCACTCTTTCCCAGGTTTACGAGGGGCTTCTCCAGAAAATGGGAGAGAAGAACAACGATGGTGGTCAGTTCTTCACACCGCGAGAGGTCATCAGAGTCATGGTGCGAGTAATCGACCCCAAGGTGGGTGAAACGGTCTATGACCCTTGTTGTGGAACAGGCGGATTTTTAGCCCAGGCTTATCAACACATGATGCAGAAGGTGACCACAGCTACAGATATAGAGATCCTCAAGACAAGAACCTTCTATGGGAGGGAGAAAGAGGATTTAGTCTATCCCATCGCTCTGGCGAATCTCGTGCTACATGGTATTGATGAACCCCACATCTGGCACGGTAACACCTTAACAGGACATGAAGTTTACGGCGGACTTTTCACCGATGCTCCTGCCATCTTCGACGTGGTGCTCACCAATCCTCCCTTCGGTGGCAAAGAGGGAAAGGACGCTCAGACCCGTTTTGCCTACAAAACTTCCTCCACTCAGGTGCTCTTTCTTCAGCACGTGATAGATAGCCTCAAACCTGGTGGGAGATGCGGAATCGTTATGGACGAAGGGGTGCTTTTTAGGACCAATGAGAAGGCCTTTGTCAAGACAAAGCGAAAGCTCTTAAATGAATGTAGCCTCTGGTGCATCGTGAGCCTTCCCCCTAAAGTCTTTGTTAACGCAGGTGCTGCCAGCAAAACCAATCTTCTCTTCTTTGCCAAAGGAGAGCCGACAAAGGAGATATGGTATTATGATCTCTCTGATTTCAATGTGACTAAAAAGCAGCCCCTTACGGTAGCACACTTTGAGGAATTCTTTAAGCTTCTTGACACTTCAAATCTTAAACTTTCAGAAAGTGAGCGCTCCTGGCGTGTCCCCATCGAGGAGATCCAGGCGAAAAACTATGATCTCAAGGCAGTCAATCCCAACAAGAAGGCCCAGAAGGATACAAGAACTCCCCAAGAGCTGATCTCTATCATCGAGGCCCACGCTGTCGAGGTTGCTAAGGCACTGGAGTTACTAAAGGGCAAAGGAGTGTAGGAGGAAAAGTGGCTCGCTTTGTCTCTTTCAAATGCCCCTTTGAAGAAGTAATGCATCCTGTTATCTTCGAGGAAATTGAAGAAACTACCGATATAACCAAAAGGCCTGAATTTCGCTGTATTGAAAAACGACAGTACGAGCTTCTATTGGAGGGCTTAGAAGTAAACGAAAACGGAGAGGAAGGTTTCATTATTGGTCAAAGAAAGTACATAGGCAACAAGTGGGGAGGCAAATACTTGAGGGCACCGGACATTTACTTCACCATTTTGGATAGGGCAAGACGCTATAAATGCTTTATCTATAAGGGTGAACCTGTTGTTGTGGAAGACGTTACAGATTTACTTGAGGATTAAAAGTGCTAATAGAGATGCGCGGTATTTGCTTGCAGACTGAGGTGTTATTTGCAAGCGCAACTAAGTTTACTTGCAATTGCAAGTATTTCTTGCAACTACAACAATAATAGGTGATCTTGATGCGTTTTGCCGAGATACGAGATCGGATTGTGAATAATCCTGGTTTTAACAGCCTGGAAGAGGTTAAAAGGGCTGTGCCCGCTCCAGTTGAAACTCCCCAGTGATTCCAGCGGAAAGTATCCACTGATTCCAGTTCAAAGTATCCACTCGTTCCTGTGGCGAAGTATCCAGTTTTTCTCGCATCCAGGAATGGGTGGGGAGTTTGCTGCAATGGGTGGATACTTTGGTCCAATGGGCTTCACACCTGCTTTGGTCCATCACAGAGGCTATGTCTCCTTCGATTCCAACATCATGGGAGTGGGCATGACAAACAGGAGGCTGTCCACGAGGAAGATCAAAATAGGGTTCAAAAACTCAAGTTGGTGGCTTGACATGGTGGGAGCACTACAGCAATTTGGGGAAATCTTTGATTTCCCTTTTATCCGCTGTTGGGAGAAGTGCAGGCTTATACATTTTATTTAATCTCGATGGTTTCTCCTACTCCGTACTCGATAAAATTTCCCTTATATTCCTTTCTGAAAGCTTCTCTGACCAAATC
>QMLZ01000117.1 GCA_003646995.1 Deltaproteobacteria bacterium
GGAGGTAAGGGTATCCAAAAAGAAGACTATCCTCGTGGAAGAGGACGAAGGGATTTATGAAACAACTGCTGAGGGATTGGCAGCCTTGAAACCCGTTCTCCCTGACGGGGTTCATACCTTCGGGTCCCAGACACACCCTGCCGACGGCAATTGCGGCGTATTGGTTACTACCAGGGAAAAGGCCAAGGAATTGAGCGCAGACCCTTCGGTGGAGATACAGGTAGTGTCCTACGGGTACGCCAGGGCAAAAAAGTCCCACATGGCAATGGCCGTGGTACCTGCTGTCAAGATGGCCCTTGATAAAGCCGGGATTAACATCAATGATGCAAAGGTAATAAAAACCCACAATCCCTTTGCAGTGAACGACCTATATATGGCCAAACAGTTCGGAATAGGGTGGGAAAATATCAACAATTACGGGTGCCCGATGATATTCGGCCACCCGCAAGGACCTACAGCGGGCAGGTGTATAATTGAGGGAATTGAAGAGGTGGTAATGCTCGGCGGCGGCTACTTTGTTTGGGGAGGCTGTGCAGCGGGCGACACTGCGGGAGCCATGGTTATTAAGGTTGGCTAGTCTAAAATTAGATTGAGTAACTCGGGCGCAGGTGGTCAAAAAGTAAAGTAACCGCCTGCGCCTTTTTGTTGATGTTTAGCTCGATTCCTCTGCTATATGGGTAATATGGTCAATAAGATAGAATGAAATTTTTTGTGGGAGAAATTTCTTGAAAAAGGCATTGGGGTTATATAGAGTTCGAGCCGAATTGCGAGTGGATCCCATGGTCATCTTAAGGTCCAGAGACCTCCTGCTAGCTCTTGGTTTATTTCACTCAAGGCAGCCATGCGCCTGATTCTTAAATAGGATTGTTGAGATGGATATTCTGATTTTGAGTATCGCGACTCTGGTCGGACTTTATATGGCAGCAAATATCGGATCCAATGACCTTGCCAACGCTATGGGGACCTCAGTAGGCTCAGGTGCCTTGAGCCTCAATCAAGCGGTGGTCATTTCCATTATAGCCAATGCCGCAGGCGCGGTTCTTGCCGGTAGTTACGTGACCAGCACCATTAGCAAGGGAATGATTGATCCCAGCCTATTTTCCAATTCTCCCAATGACCTGATGGTAGGAATGTTCGCCTCGTTGCTATCGGCGGGGATCTGGGTGAATATTGCCACATATTTTGCATTGCCCGTATCCACCACACATTCCATAGTTGGGGCGGTGATAGGCTTTGGTTTGCTAAGCGTGGGAGCAGGGGCGATCAGTTGGGGTAAGGTAATTTCTATTGCGGCCAGTTGGGTGGTTTCGCCCGTAGCAGGCGCTATTATAGGCGGGGGGATGTTTTATCTCCTGGACAAAGGGATCATGCGTTCAAAGGACCCAATAAAAGCCTCCGAGCGTTATGCGCCCTTTTTAATTTTCCTGGTGGTAATAATCCTGATCCTATCTTTCATTTTCAAAGGCCTAAAAAATCTTCATCTCCACATTGGCTTCATACAAACCATCCTTTTTTCAATGCCTGTGGCAGCAGTGGCCGGCATATTGGGCAGGAAATGGATTCGCTGGCAAATGAACCCAGATTCGACCCCGTTTTTTGCACCTAAAGATGCGTCTCCAGTGGACCGCTTTTTTTCGCAACTACAAGTGATGACGGCTTTCTATGTAGCATTTGCCCACGGAGCAAATGATGTGGCCAATGCCGTAGGTCCTCTAGCTGCAATTTTTTCCGTTGTGAAGACAAAAGCAGTCGCACTCAGGGTGGAGGTGCCTCTTTGGATGCTTTTGATAGGGGGTATTGCTGTGGGAGGCGGACTTCTTGTTCTTGGGGCAAGGGTGATGGAAACCATTGGAAAGAACATAACTGAGATAAATCCGTTGCGAGGATTTTGTGCCGAATTTGGTGCGGCCACTACAATCTTGATTTGCTCGAGGCTGGGGCTTCCCATCTCCACTACTCATGTGCTTGTGGGGGCTGTGGTTGGGGTAGGTTTTATGAGGGGTATGGGCTCGGTGGATCTCCGTGTTATAAGGAACATAGCATATTCGTGGATAATTACGTTGCCTTTTACGGTTTTATTATGCATGATTCTTTACAAGGCATTGAGTTTTGCCATAGCCTCAAATTTTTGATACAAGTTAAAATTTAGGAAGAAACTAACCAGGGAGGACTTAATGCGCTTTTTGCTAAGTTCAATGTTTTACAGGTCGCCTTTTGAGAACCTGCAAAGACATGCTGATAAAGTAAAGGAATGCGCACAAATGTTCAGAAGAGCGGTAGAGTGCCATATAAAAGATGAATGTGGGGAGTTCGATACATTGACGGACGAAGTGGCACGGCTTGAGAGCGAAGCAGATGCCATTAAAAGAAATATCAGGAACCATTTGCCCAGAGGCATACTTATGCCCGTGGATAAGTTCGAATTTTTCCAGTACCTGAGAGAACAAGACAAGGTCTTGGATGAGGTGGAAGAGGCACTTTTTTGGCTCTCTTTCAGGCCCAGCGGAGTACCGGCTGAGATTGCAGAGGACTTCATGGCGTTGGTGGATGCTGTGGTGCCACCGATAGAAGAATTGTCGCGGCTGGTTAAGATGGCCACAGAATATTTCAGGAGTGGCACTGAGAAGCAGCGCGAGAGAATGAAAAGCTTGATACGGGACATACGGCAGCACGAAAAGGAGGCCGATATACTGGAAAGGGAGTTTAAAGCTAAGGTGTTCACGGAGATAAAGGACGCATTGGCTGTGTATCACCTAATTCATCTTGCGGAGATAGTTGGCAGTATCGCTGACCACGCCCAGAACGCTTCAGATCGAATGAGGGCTATGATAGCCAGATAGTCTTGGATGAAAAGGGCCGTACCAAAATGCAGAAGGTGTGGTAAATGCTGTGAATCATCTTCTCCCACGTTGCATCTCTCTGACCTGCCCCTAGTGAAAAAGAATCTAATTGAATTGGCCTTCCTCTATACCATAAGACAGGGTGAGCACGTCTGGGACAGTGTAGAGAAAAGGAACACCAAGGCTTCTCAGGAGTTAATCAAAGTAAAAGAGACCCCAGAGGGTTGCTTTTTCTATGACTCGGAGAAAAAGGCATGCCGAATCTACGAACACAGGCCGGTGCAATGCAGGGCCCTTTTTTGTGAAGACACCACAGAGTTTTTTCGAGTTTATAAAACTCCTTCACTGGCAAGAAAAGATATTGTTCGTGATCCGTCCATAAACAAACTCATAGATGAGCATGATAGGAGGTGCTCGTTCGGGAGGCTGGAGGAATGGCTCTCTAAGATTGAAACCCTTGGTGAAAAAGCGGTGGAGGAAGTCATTAAAATACTGAGATTCGACTATGAGCTACGTGAGCTGGTTACCCGAAAGCTTGATGTTTCGAGGGATCACTTGGATTTTTTATTTGGAAGACCGATGATTAAAACCATTAGATACTATGGGCTTGAGGTAAGAAAACAAGAGGATGGGTCATTTCTGCTGACAACACGATGAAGATTTCCCGGGGACAGCCGTACCCAAAGTTCAAGATCTAAATATGAACAAAAAAGGGACCCCAAAGGGGTCCCTTTTACATGCATTATTTAATTAGAACAGTCCCATTACTTTTCCGGTCTTAACGTCCACATCCACACGTCTGAACGCAGGGTTGGAACTTGTTCCAGGCATCAGGCTGATGGTCCCAGCACACGGGCAAAGGAATTTGGCGCCCGAATAGATCAGGACATCGCGGATAGGTAATGTCCAGCCCTTGGGCACACCCTTAAGGGCAGGATCGTGACTCAGACTCAGATGGGTCTTTACCATCATGGTGGCGAAGTCTTGATACTTAGGATCGGATTCCAGCATCTTGGCTTTGGCCTCTGCCTCGGGTGTCCATGTAACACCATCAGCACCGTAAACTTCTTTTGCAATAACTTCCACACGCTGTCTCAATGGCATCTCAATGGGATAGAGGAACTTGAATTCATTTTCCTCTTCACAGGCCTCTTTGACTGCCTCTGCAAATTCTATGGCACCATCTCCGCCTTTTGCCCAGTGCTCGGAAACTGCACAACGGGCTCCAGCTTCCTCGGCAGCCTTGCGAACCAGCGCGATTTCATCCTTGGTGTCAGTATGGAATGCATTAATACAAACAACGGGGTTAATGCCGGCTTTCCGGATGGTGTTGATATGGTGTACCATATTAGGAATACCCTTTTCCACCAGTTCAAGGTTCTCCTTGGTGTAAGCCTCGTCAAGTGGAAGCCCAGCCACTACCTTGGGCCCGCCCCCATGCATCTTGAGGGCCCTGATGGTGGTGGTAAGCACTGAAACGTGGGGTTTGAGCCCACTGTAACGGCACTTTACGTTCCAGAATTTTTCAAAACCAATGTCTGCACCGAACCCGCTTTCTGTAATATGGTAATCAAACATCTTAAGGCCGATCCTATCGGCGATAATGGATGATTGTCCGACTGCAATGTTCGCAAATGGTCCGGCGTGCACCATGCAGGGCTGATATTCCACTGTACACATCAGCGTGGGGTTGATGGTATTACGCATCCATGCGGTCATGGCGCCATCCACTTCCAGGTCTTTGGTGTATACTTCTTTCCCGGTCTTATCGAAGGCGAGGGTAATTTCGCCCAGCCTTTTCCGGAGGTCGGCCAGATCGGTCACGATGGAGAGAATGGCCATTAACTCCGAGGAGACCGCAATTCCGAACTTGGACTGCATTGTGTACCCGTCATAACGGCCACCAATACCGATGATGATGTTTCTGAGCGCCTGGGCACAAAAATCCAATACCCAACCAAACTCGACCCTGGTGGGATCAATATCAAGCCGCCTCATGCCCGTCAGCCTCTGGAGCTGCTCGTCCGTGTAATTGCGTTCATGCTGCATTCTAGCCGTTAGTGCGACCATGGCCAGGTTATGCGCATTCATTATGTCATTGATGTCACCAGTGAGACCCATGGAGAACTCTGTCATGGGAATCAAGAGGGCGTTACCTCCTCCGGCTGCAGTACCTTTAATGTTCATGGTCGGACCGCCTGAAGGCTGGCGAAGTGCTCCGCCCACGTTGAGGCCTAACTTACCCATTCCTTCCATCAAACCCACGGAGGTGGTACTTTTACCTTCACCGAGTGGGGTTGGTGTGATAGCCGTGACCTCTATGTATTTACCGTCAGGTCTATCCTTGAGCCTTTCGATGATTTTCATGAAATCAAGTTTGGCCAGCCTCCCATAAGGAATGACCTCATCCTTTTCAAGCCCAAGTTTTTCCCGCCATTCGTCAGGTGAGGGCATGTTTTGCTCGGCAGCCTCCGAAATCTGCCAATCCTTCATCTTTGTCGCGTCATAAGCCATTTTGCCACAACCTCCTTATTTTTCTTTGTTTTGTGCTACTTTCCCGTGCTTAAGCACAATGCCAGACACCATAATAAGGCCCCTCACTATCACAAAAAAAAATAAGGGTCAAGCCTAATCAAGGCTAGGGCAGCTTATTGGAATATTTTAAGATTTTCAATTTGCACAAGTTTGTGGTAATACTATATGAACAGTGGGGGACTTTGAGCATTCCCACACTTCCCAAGTTTGTGTCTATTTTTGTTTTGCAAGGAGGAAGCATGACCGACAAATACAGGATCCTGATAGTAGATGACGAGGCATCAACCAGAAAATTTTATACGAAAGTCTTGTGCAATGTTCCCGGCCTAATAATAAGTGAGGCAAAAGATGGAATTGCTGCCCTGGAGAAGATTCAGAAGTCCCCACCCGACATTGTTGTATGCGACCTTGAAATGCCTCGCATGGACGGAAGGGAATTGTGCAGGCGGATCAAGGCGGATCCAGAGTCGGTTCTGTCGGATATCTATGTGATAATCGTGAGCGCAAAGGAGGCAAAGGAAGATAAAATAAAATGCATGAGCGAGGGTGCTGATGACTATCTCACAAAGCCTGTAGATCCTGATGAACTGATTGCCCGGGTGACGGTTGGACAGAGAATTATTTCCCACATAAAAAAGGCAGAGCTTGAGCGGAGGAGGATGTTCGAAGAAATCGACGTGCTCATAATCCAAGACGGGGGATGTGCGCCAGGATACAACCCTGTAACAGCCTTTATAACCTATCATTTAGAAGCAATGGGAAGAGATACATATGCTACACTGGAGGGGTTTAAGTCCCTTGTTTCGGGCACAGACGACGATTTTGTGAGGCTGGTATACGATCCTGAACTCTTTAAGAAGCTGGATCACATTCCAGGTGTGTTTCATGCAGCGCCCTTGTCCGAGTCAAGGGGGGCGCAGCTGCGAAGCGAGAGATACAAAGATTTTGTGAAAAAGAGCATACAAAAAAAGGCTGCAGAGACAATAAAACGAAGGAAGGTCAAAGCGATTATTGCCATAGGCGGAAATGGAACATTCAAAGGAGTCGAATCCTTGTGTCAGTATCTTCCCACGTCAATCCAGGTGTTTTTTATCCCTGTTACCATAGACAGTGACATTGCGGGCACCGAGTGCATAGGTCAACATACCGGTATCGAAATGGGCTCGGAGAAAATCAGGTGTTACATGGCGGATGCAAGAACTCACAAAAGAATATACATCTTGGAGATGATGGGGGCCAGCAGTGGGTTTCATGCTCTTCACTCCTGCCTTGGGGCAAGAGCACACTTGGCCGTATTGCCGAACAGCAAGATAGATCATAAGAAGGTTGCAGAGGCCCTTGCTCGAAGGGATGAATGTGTCATAGTTGTGGCAGAGGGTTACAAGAGAGAAGAAAGAGCGGCAAAGGGCCTCAATATGAACGCAGCAGAGTACTTTTACCAAGAACTTCTGGCCACGGGTGTTGAGATAAAACGCCGGGTTGTTTGCGAACCTTTTTCTAGAGACATCAGAGGGGCTGCACCAAATAACCAAGATATAACATTGGCGCAAAGGATGGCTTACAATGTGGCGCAGTATCTCAAGGCTGGAACTTCAAGGGTAATGCCTGCTGTGCGCTCGGGAAGGGAATTTGCCATTCCCTTCAATGAGATCCATACTGATAATATGGTTGAGGAGGATTTGCTTGTTCTTTCTGATCGTTTGACGAGGAATGGCTAGGATAACCACGAAAACCGAAATTGATAGGTTTTCGAAGGAATATGACGAAAGAGTTGCAAATTTACCCAAGAAGGGTAAATTAGGTTATACTTGTACCTACCTGCCCATAGAGATTCTAGAGGCGGCCGGACTCACTCCAATTCGTATCACACCTGAACCAATCTCGGAAAAAGCTGATGCCTTTCTTGATCCAAATTTCTGTCCATACGTTAGGGCGTGTCTGGGCAAGGCTATGGCAGGAGGGTATAATCATCTTGACGGCATTATTCTTACTAACACCTGCGACGGAATGAGAAGACTTTTTGATGCATGGGCATATTATGCGCCTACCTCCTTTATTTTCTTCTTAGACGTGCCTAGAAAAACGGATCAGCAGTCGGTCCGCTACTTCCAGAGACAATTGGAACACCTTGCGGACAAGCTGGAGGAGCACTTTAAAGTAGGCCTCAGTAAGGAGGCCCTGATTTATGCCATAGGGGAAGCAAACAGAACGAGAAAACTTTATGCCACCCTTATTTCACAATGGACAAGTGGGGTTGGTTTCTTGTCCTACTCAGAAGTGCTCGATATTTTTCAGAAGGAATATGAAGTGCCCAGGGAGGTCTTTAATTGTATATTACAGGAGGCCCTTGAGGCCGCGGGGTCGGGGTCTCAAAGAGGCCATAGTGGCGCACCCGTATTTATCACTGGGTCCATACTAGATGGTGATTCCATAATCAACTTGGTGGAGGAGGTTGGTGGGCGCATTGCAGGAGTTGACTGCTGCCTTGCTGAGAGAAAGGTCCAGCAGGTGCCCCTTGAGGGCACTCCTATCCAGGCCCTAAGTCGCAGTTACCTTAACAAACTTCCTTGTGCCAGGATGATGGAAACAGAAAGAAGGATAAGCTACCTTGTTTCGCGAATGGAGGAAACCGAGGCTAAGGGACTTATATATGTGGCTCTCAAATTTTGCGACCCCTACCTCTACGAGTTTCCGTACTTGAAAGAGGAGCTTGAAGCCAGGGGGATACCGGTGCTTTTCTTGGAAGCAGAGTACAGGGGAAGGCCGGGAGGGGGAATGCGCACAAGGGTGCAGGCCTTTATGGAGATGCTTCAACGGCGAGGATAAGCCATGTCTAACATCGTTACCCAGGGAAGCAGGACTAGAAATTTCCTGAGAATCCTGGTCCGCAGCGCCTGGACTTATAGGGCCTTGTTTCCGTTAATGGAACTCATGAATGTTCGAGAACAGACCAGGGCTTACAAGATATGGGTTAGATACCTTTTGTGGATGATGAGAAGCTCCTGCTCAAGGCGAAAAAAGGTTATATGGATGAGTGCTTTTGCCCCGGTAGAACTGGCCTATGCCGCCGACGCCGTACCGTTACTGCCCGAGATATTGGCTGCTCTAGTTTCGTATTTGGGATGGGCTCCGCGTCTGATGGCAACTGGGAACTCGCTTATATCCACCGATGTCTGTTCTTTTTACAGATGTGCACTAGGCATGGCGGCTGAAGGATTCCTGCCTGAGCCCGACGTGATCATTTCCTCAAGTTATCTTTGTGATGGGGCGAATAAGTTCTTTTCTTATCTGGCCAAGAGGTACGGTTGCCCACATTTTCTTCTTGACCCCCCATACCACGGGGATAATGATGCCAAGATATACGTGAAGGATCAGCTGGACGATATATTGAAAGGTATGGCTGAAGCCCTTGGCCGTAAGATTTCCGCAGAAAAAATTTCAGAGGTGATCAGAGCTTCAAATGAAGCAAGGAACTGGCTGTCAAAAATAAATACCTTAAGGAAAGCGATACCTGCACCGTTTCCAGGGAGTGAAGGACTTAGCTATCTAGCTGGGATGGGCTTTGTATCTCCCGGCTCAGAGTGGGCCGTGAGATTTTTTTCATCA
>QMLZ01000118.1 GCA_003646995.1 Deltaproteobacteria bacterium
AGCCCTACCTGGAATGTATCAGCGTCTCCAAAGGGAAGTGGTGCTACACCCCTAAAAAAAATCACCCCACTTGGGTCTTATCTTAAATTTTCTCCTGCTATCCCTCATAGGGTCAACCCCCGGAGAATCATTTTCCAATTCCGGAAAAAATTTTTCCTCGATAAGCGAGTAAAATGAAGGGTGAGGAGGTTTATCCATGGTCAATTTACTCGATGAGAGGACAGCGGCTGAAATGCTCCGGCTTTCAGTACAAACACTGAGGAATTGGCGCACCCAACGTCGTGGGCCTGCGTATCTAAAACTGGGCAGAGCTGTTCGATATCGCCCTGAAGATCTGGAAGATTACATCCGGGCCCGGAGGATTGAGCTGGAGAGGAATAACCATGGGAGCTAGCGAGATCAGGAAGGTAATGGAAAGGGCTGGCCTTCGGTTGCCTGATAACATTGTCTTGGACGGCCAAATTCACCGATTTCCGACTAACGGTAGGCCCGGAGACAAAGCAGGATTTTATTGCTTTTGGGACCACGGCGATGGATTTGTGACCGGATTTTTTGGCGATTGGCGGAGAGGGATTCATCGGGCTTGGCACAGCAAGCAGAAACATGAGCTCAATGCTGTCCAACGTGAAAGGATGGAACGGGAAATCAAGGAAGCTAAGAAAGCAGCCGAGGCCGAGCGGAGGCGCGTGGCTTATCAGGCTAAGAGCAAAGCCCGCCTTCTATGGGGTAAAGGGGAACCGGCCCATAGTCACCCTTACATTGCCCGTAAACAAATAAAAGCCCCTGGAATAAGACAGCTCAAGAATCTCCTGCTAGTGCCCGTCATGGACTCAACTGGCGATCTGCACGGCTTACAGCTTATCCGTCCAGATGGATCGAAACGCTTCCTCAGGGGAACCCTGGTTTCAGGGCACTTCTTTAAGGTGGGGGAAGGCGAACCGCTTTACATCTGTGAGGGCTACGCAACCGCTGCTAGCATATATGAAGCCATAGAGGGGCAGGGAACCATCATTGTGGCCTTCAACGCTGGCAATACTGAACCTGTGGCCAAGGTAATTCGGGAGGCCAATCCTAGTGCAAAGATCATCATCTGTGCCGACGACGATGCCTCAACCCCTGGCAATCCCGGACTAACAAAAGCAACAGAGGCAGCAAAGGCCATTGGTGCTCTCCTGGCTGTCCCCAAATTCCACAACACGAGTACCAAGCTTACGGACTTCAATGATCTTCACCAGTTGGAAGGGCTCGAAGCTGTCAGGGATTGCCTGGACAAGGCGAAATATCCCGACCTGTCTGAACAGGAGGTAGAGGCCGAGCTTGATCGGCTAGCTGCATTGAGTCCTGTTCAGTACGATAAGACCCGTGAGGAAGCGGCCAAACGGTTGGGTGTGCGGGTTAGCACGCTGGACCAAGAGGTAAAAAGAAGGCGGGTGGACCAGAAAGCAACGCTTTACACGGCATCATTCGAAGGATTGGTCGACCTAGTGATGGACGATGAAGGCAGGGTCGCGTTTCTCTACAAAGGGGATACAGGGACACTTAAAATTCGGCATTCCTTTGGAGACCCTAATGGCCACGTAGTTTTTCCACCTCCGACAGAAGGGATTCCTTTTGACATATTGCCAGCGAAAAAAATTCTAAAGGCAGCTAAGGATGACAATGATCTCAGGCTTTATCAGGATCTGGTGGAACAGATTAAGCCGATATCCGTCCTTCCAGCAGATGAATATCATCATCTCTGCGCCGTTTATGTGCTTTTTACTTACCTGCCAGAAGTCATGCCTTACTACCCTTATTTGTACTTTTTCGGTCTCCCTGAGCGAGGTAAAAGCCGGATTGCCAAAGCACTAACCCATCTTAGTTTTCGAGGTTTTTATACCGAATCGCTGAATGAGGC
Source organism: Deltaproteobacteria bacterium (assembly GCA_003646995.1). The sequence continues at coordinate 1,898 of QMLZ01000118.1, forward strand.
TTACCTTTTCAGGTTTGCTGATCTTTTCCATGGCACCATTTGCTTGGATCTTTATGAAGTGAGCGAGCGAGCCAAAAAGAGTGGCTCTTACGACTTGCTTCTAACCCGCTTTGAGAAGGGGGGCAAGGTGCCACGGGTGATCCACCCAGATAAAGGACCGTTTGAGGATACACGATACTTTGGAATCTCTGGTCCCACCATTTTGGCGACTAATGTTGAAATTCCACCCCAAGACCCGCTTTCAAGCAGGTGCATTAAAGTTACCATGCCGGAGGCTCGAGGTGTTTACCCCAACATCAATGAAGAGGAGCTGAGAGGGTTAAGAGTACGCCTAACCGCCTTTAGGGCCAGGCATCTGGGTGAAGAGTTACCTAAGGTGGATAAACCCGTTGCAGGACGTTTGGGCGATATCACTCACCCCTTACTATGTGTGGCTCAGTTGCTTCCACAGGAGGCTTCAGATGCCATTTTGGGGCTTGTCTCTACGCTTGAGGAAGCACGCAAGCAAGCAGAAAGCGAGAGTCTAGCAGGAAGGATCGCAGAGGCTTTATTTTCACTGCGGGACGAAGTGCGAAAAGGGCGGCTGGCCTTCAGCAAATTGCAACAGGCAATCAATTCAGAAGTCCCAGAGAAGTACCAATTCTCGCCACAAAGAATTGCGCGAGAATTATCAGCCATGGGGATTCACCGGAAGAAGAGCCACGGCACGATGCAGATTGTGTGGGAAGCCAAGACTATGCATGGGATATTCTCTCGCTTTGGACTGGGAGGAAGTCTCCCCAGTCTCCCCAATCTCCCCAAGGCAGGACTGACAAGGATTTCCGAGGGGGACGAAAAAAAATGGAATCTCCCCATTGGGTACCCGAAAGGGGAGGAGGGAGAGAAACCAAAAACAAATGTCCTCCGCGGAGAGCTAGAAAATACAAGGTTGGGGGACGAGGGGGAGCTTGGGGACGAATCCCCAGGGGATGTTTTTAAGGGCAGTCAAAACGGGCCCTTAAGTGATCCCGATCATTCACCCTCTGAAGCTCACGCCAATGAAGAAAACCTGGCACTTTTTTGATGGAGGAAAGGATGCACTTGCTTCAAAAACTTCACCAGCAGGGTTTCAAGGTTATCCTTGTGGATGATGATCATATCGGAGTCACACCCAAGGACAAGATAACCCCTGATCTTGCACGGAAGATAAGAGAGCAAAAGCCGCTCCTCATTGAGATGTTACGCACGCAAACCGAAGCCGATGAATACGCCAGGGGCACGGCGCGCAAATACCAGGGTAAGGGTAGATCCAAGAGCGGGACTTCTGATACCTCTCAGGAGCCCAAATACTCCAGGGCGCACAAGCGTTATTGTGAAGGCTACCAACCGCTCCGGTATGTCCATCCTGATGTCTGCAAGTGGCATCTGGAAAACGCTGATCCCAAGTGTATGCACTGTAAACACCTAGGCCATAGAGATCGGGAGTTTTGGATGAATGCCTACTTGGACAAGGCTATTGCCAGGCTAAATGCCTACTACGAGCCGGGAAACAAAATTGACTGGGATAGGCAGGTAGCAAGGCAACGGATTGACCAAGTTGAGGAAAAGATAACCCAGGCTTTCCTAACCCACGATATAGAGCTCTACAAGGAGATGGTGAATAAATGGGAGCAAACTTTCAAGGAGGTAATGAGGAAGCCATGAAAGATGAGCGCAAAATCCTGAGGATCGAGAAGGTACTTCAAGACCTCGAAAAGAAGCGAGTAATGGAGCAAGCAGGGCAGCTATCCGAAATACGGATAGAGACATTGAGGAGCTTTACCCCAATCATGTATGCCTACTTCAAAAGGGAAGGTATACCTCGTCCTCCTCTTAAGCCTCATGTAAGAGAAATTATGAAAGGCTACATGCCGGAAGAAGAAATGGACGGTGATCCTGATTATGATCCCGAGAAGGATGAGGTTAGGCGTTTCTTTAAGGAGCTGGAGACGAAGTTGGAGGAAGAAGAGGGGGAGGGGGGATGACTAAGGCCCCTTCTCGGTTGAGAAACTGGGGAATTTTCATGGCAAAAACAGTATCATTTGGGAGGGTATTATTTCGAAATGGCAAGAAGATTAAACTCTCACGGGGATGTGAGGCGGTATTTAGCCAATGTGATTAACCGCCTTGAGAAAGGCGAACTGGATGCCAAGGTGGCAGGCAAGCTGGGCTATCTTGCAGGCATTCTGCTTAAGGCGCTGGAAGGGGCTGAGCTTGCAGACAGGCTGGCCAGGATCGAGGAGAGAATTCAAAAACTCATGGAAGCCGGACCACATGGTCCATAACTGTCTGTCAAACACTACGGAAGGGCAGGCACCGTTTCTTTTCCTCTGAAGACAGCTATATGGAATGTCAGCTCCTCCTTGACACACAACGGCCATTTACCTATATTTCTCTACTAAAAAGTAGTTTCTTACCACCTCAGTTCAGCGTCACTTTGCTTTCATGTAAAGCGCATATCATGGTACGAATGATACATTATGCTCGGTTCAGAAATTAGTAATTTAGTCAGCATCAGGTAAAGGTACATTTTTTCGTCAGCAAGGATATCTTCACAAAGTAACTCTATATTCTTGAAGAATGACCTCCCTTAAATATTTATGCTGTGTTGAGATGAATTTGGCCGGCCATTTTGAGGATTCAAGGGGCCAGCTTCTGGTGCAAAACTCCAATCATCAGGTAGGAGTTGGGGTCCAGCTACCAACTTGGGCGTTTATTCAAGTCGATCTTTGTATCTTTGGCAGGCTGGCTTAAGCCATACCAAGATGCTTCACCTGACTGCAATGATGCTGGTCTATATGGCATGGAAGTAACACAAACGCAGGGCCCCGCATATTAACAAAAAGAGGGCGAACCCCTTGTGTCGCAAAATAATAAATAATGGAATTTAGTTTTGGCATTCCGCCAGTGAGTATATCTAGGTCTTTTCAAAACTATTATATTAGTGCCACTTAGATCCAGGAAATTTCAGCCCGTTGGAAGGGGTGGTGCAAAGTTGGAGGAGTAAAGAATAAAGGATGATTAACAAGTCATTACGCGGAGAATGAAATGAAGCCTCCATTTATGAACTTGAGTAAATTATTGCAGTGGCTTTCTCTCTTTATTTTTTTGGTCAGTTTCGTTTCTTGTGCTGCTCCCAAATCAAGAACGCCAAATGTGAGCGAAATTGAGATCGAAAGAGAAGCATATAGGCAACGAGTTCTTGTACTTAAATCAAAACTCTCGGATCGAGCTAGATTAATGGATATTGCCTTTAGACTAAAGAGAGGGGCAGCTTGTCTTTGTGATAAGAAGGCGATATGTCTTGATTTCATGCCAATCAGCAAGGATATGTACAGGGGTGAATATAAGGAGACTGCAATCAATCTTTTCGATTTAGGTGAATTATCGAAGATCGTCCATGTTGTCAAGGGTTCGCCCGCCGATGAAGCTGGCCTTAGAAAAGGCGATGAAATATTATCAATTGAAGGGAGAGATTTCCCAACGAAGCCTAATGCCATAAAGAAATTAATGGAGTCTTTGCGTGAAGCCCCCGCGTTATTGGAAATGAGAATATTAAGAAACGGCCAGCGAGTCCCGATTAGAATACATCCCTCAGAGTGTTGTGACTATGATGTGGAGTTGATTGAAAGCGATCAGGTTAATGTAATGCCTGGGCTGATGGTAAAAAAGTATATGTCACGAAAGGTATCATGCGCCTTTTTCACAATGAGACAGAACTCGCTGCTATCATAAGTCATGAATTAGCCCATAACATAAGGGGCCACATAAAAATGAAGAAGAAAAACAGTCTGCTAGGAGGAATTTTTGGTTTCCTTCTTGACATGATGATCGCTGCAAAATATGGGCTCAATACTGGCGGCGAGTACACAAAAATAGGGATGGCCAAAGGCGGAATGGTCTATTCAATAGATATGGAGAAAGAGGCAGATTATGTGGGGTTGTATATACTTGCATTATCAGGATACGATATTGAGGAAGTGCCGAATGTGTTCCGAAAATTAGGCGCTGCACACCCTAAGAATATCGAGGCAAAATATGCTACTTCTCATCCTTCAACTCCTGAGAGATTTATAGCAATGGAAAAAACTGTAGAAGAGATTAAAGAAAAAATGGAGAAGGGTTTGCCACTTTTACCTGAAGAAAAACAGTGAAATAGGTGGCACTGATTTACTAGTGCAAATTAAACTTTACTCCTGGCCCACACGGAGGCTGACTACAATGGCTTTCCTCCAGGAGCTTATTTGTCACTCCTCCTAAAAAGACATCATAACATAGAATTACTCAACGAAGTAGAGACGAAAAAGCAAGTTGCCATTTAACCATGAGGACACCGCACACAAAAGTGCGAAAGATTTTATACGTTATCGAGTGACTTAACTAATATCGCGGTTGTTTCAGGAGTTTTGTCCTCGCGACATGGGCCACATAGAGTGCCTTGAGGATATCTGTTCCCCAGCCATATTCTCCGGCGAAGCTGGACCTCAAGTGATTCACTGCAGCAGCAATCTCATCAGGATTGTTGGTTTGAAACGCCAAAAGAGATCCTTCAATCTCTTCGTAGATATCAATCAGAAGTTCGGATAACCAATATTCTCCTGTCTCATCCTTATAGGGATCATGCACGAATAAGAATTCGTTATATTTGTCCAGTTGGATATCTTTATTCAACGATACTGTTCCTTGATCGACTAGATCGAAGGCTTCCCGAACATATGGGAGCAGAGATGCATGAATATAAATCCTGGGTAAGATTATGCAAATATTTTCGAGAAATGATTGTAAATCCATGTCTTGTGCCATGTATAATGTATCTTGGAAGTCTTCAAGTGCCTTAAAAAGCTGTAGGATGTCATCTTTTATTTTCGACTCTCCATTCGTCAGTCTTTCGTATATTTCCGGATATCTGTCAGTGTAACTATAATTCGTAAGATCATCTCCATTCAAGAAACGATCAAAGATATATTGGGCTTCGACAATTTGATGTTCAGGAACACATATGACCCTCCACTGACTGGGACTTGCACCGGCGCTATCTGTACCGTCATATGTGATTCTCCATTTTATGTGGGGCGCAACCTCTTGTAAGTATTCTATAGCCTTGGCATACTCATATGTATGTTCATTTTCTTCGTCTGGGTCATAGCCCATAGATTCCAACACATTATAGTCTTCCGAGCCCTCAATTATTTCCCATCTATAACAATGTCTTTCCTCATCCGCCTCTAACTCAAAAGATAGCATAGATACTTTTTCAAAGTCTCTCTCAAGCGAGGATTTTCCACAGCTAGGCGGAGGCTGGTCCTCTCCATTTATAATGTCACGCGGGCTACTCAGATTACTAAGCACAAAAATTTCCTGGTTATCAGGGTCTAGCACCTGATTTTTGCCCATTCTTATGTGCAAACCTCTTCTTTTTAATTCTTCAAGAAGCAACTGATCGTCTTCGTAAGTGCTATCTCGGATGTCCGAAAGTGAGGTCATGGCTTTATAAATGATCTTAAAGGCGTCATCAGAATATTCTTCAAGATTTCGGGCAAGGACCTCGTCAAGAACTGTAGAAGCGCACTTCTCGTCCTCTGGATCGCCCGACATTGCTAGCGCTGCCAAAATAGATACCAACATATCTTTAGCAGCATACTGAGTCAGCATTTCAAGATAGCCTCTAGCCAAAGTCTTCAGTTCTGTGGGACGGTTTGTCAGGATCACTTGGTTAGTGTAAAAGAACAGAGCTTGATCAACATGCCCATTTATTACCGCGTCCGCGAATCGCAATGCCAAAAGAAAGTGACTTTGATCCTTTGTGAAGCGAAGCGCTTCTTCTAGATACACGGAGACACGCTGCTTGGTTTTCGCAGGAAGAGTATGGGTTCCTATCCATTCAAGAGCCCTAATTTGTGAATCCTCAGTACCTTCGTAGAGGATATCTATTAATGCCTCGTAAGGGTTATCCAAAGGACCTGCTAGAGAGCTCAACGCTTTTAGTAGAAGATTGAGATACCTGGCATTAGACAAATGGTGCCGCCCCTGCGAGAAGAGGTTAGGTTGGGATTGCCAACCAACAATAATATCAGGACCGAAATAATCGTTGATCTCAGACAGGATTAATAACACAAAGTTATCAACATGTTTTCTAGCATATGATAGCTTAGATCCAAGGGTAGCTATTTCCTCTAGGGCTCTTGTCCGGACGCCTAAGTCTCCATCCAAGAGTTCTCTGGGTAACCGCTGAATACATTCCTGCATGTAAGCCGCTTGACGCTTTTCAAGTTCACGAAGACGGGTATTGTAACCCTTAAAGGATAAATAGATGACTCCAACAACCCAAGCTAGTAAATAAAGATACCCTAGTTCTTCAAAAGCTGATAAATGTATGCTTTCACTGTTTGGTAATCGAATCCCCATTGACTCTGCCCATGAAATGCCAAAGTATATCCACAATATTCCCAATACCCACGGTAGAAAAGTCGGGAATATTTCTAAGATCCAAAACCTGCTCTGTTTCTCTGATAGTCCCTCTATCCAGAACAATAGATCTGCTAACTTGTAAAATACAACAAAAGAACCTGCACCGAATATGCTGTGGAGTAAAAGCATCGATGTCCTCTAGTATGTTCGTCCTGTATCCCTTAGGCGAATGTGAGAGACAAATGGACTCTTTACACTAGCGCCCCCGATCTCTGACGTTGGCCTCTTACTCTCCTAAAGTGCGACCTTTGTGGTAATACCAATCCACGCTCCATTTTTATATCTTGCATAATAACAAACAATGATCTTTAATCTTGACTGCGCAGGTGAAAATAATTTTCAGGCTTTAGACTGCAAGGGATATTTACTTCTCCAAATTGGAATGGCTCACTATCATTAAGGCGCTCTTCCATGCTTACTTACACTAGAACTTCAGATGCTTTTATCTAGGCTTGCTCACGGTGTATCTGTCGCGATCACAGGTTTTGAATGATGATATGATATAGCAACCAATCATAGAAGGCCTTTACATCTAATCTCGGCTCCAATTTTGTAAGAATACCAAGCTATCTTTTTAGTGTCTCTTTTTCCCG
>QMLZ01000526.1 GCA_003646995.1 Deltaproteobacteria bacterium
AGAATTGGAAAGGCGTGTTGCGGAGCGTACTGCACAGCTGGTTGAGGCCCGGGCGCAATTGCTCGAATTGAATTCCTCGCTTCAACAAAAGGTTGAGGCCCAGCTGTTGGAACTCGAACGACATAGGGAGTTGAGGCGCTACCTACCCCCTAAAATAGCTGAGAGAATCCTCAAAGACGGCACAGAATTTGGGAGAAATCTACAAAGAAAATTCATGACTATAGTTTTTTCCGATATCCGCAACTTCTCATCCATCACCGACAGCCTTGAGCCGGAAGAAATCGTTCAACTATTGAACGAATATCATTCTGAAATGATAGAAATTGTCCATAGTTACGGTGGAACACTTAACAAGATCATGGGCGACGGCCTTGTCATATTTTTCGGGGATCCTGTTGATATGGATGACCATGCACACAGGGCCGTTCACATGGCCATTGAAATGCAAAGGCGCGTGAAAAGGCTAAGGAAACACTGGCAGTCCTATGGGCATGATCTTGGGATTGGTATAGGTATAAACACGGGGTATATGACGGTGGGCAACATTGGCTCTGAGGCCCACAAAGAATATACGGTAATCGGCAACCAAGTAAACATTGCTGCACGATTGGAACAGATGGCAGGAGCAGGTCAAATATTGGCTACCCAGAGGACCTTGTCCCAACTGAATGGGGCTGTTCAGGCAGAGCCCATGGGGGAAATTGAAGTGAAAGGCATTCACAGTCCGATAAAAATTTATAAAATTCCAGTTTTCTGACTTTTGTTTTTGGCGGAAAAACCCGATAGGTTATTAAAAGGACTGGATAAATGTCTGAAGGGAGGTTTTAGGCCCCAAAAAGGGGCGGTTTTTTGCCCAAGTCCGGCATCTAATCAGATATGAAAAGCGATATTATTTTTCATGTCATAGGAAACACCAGCCCGTTTTCTCTCATGGGGGAAAGTAGTGGATATTTAATAATCGTCCACGAATCCCAGTACTTACTAGAATGCGGTGCGCCTGTGTTTCCCTCCCTTGGATTCCAGGGAATAGAAAAATTAAAAGGGATCTTTGCCAGCCATTCTCATGAAGACCACAGAAGGTGGTTTACTGACATCGCCCTTTTTATGTTTTACGACTCCAAGCTCAAGAAGAAGGTCAGACTCATTTCTTCAGAGCAAATTCTCGAGGAATTTCATAAAAATTCCAAAGGGGCCTTGGAAAGATCTCTCTCCATGGACTCACGCCGTATCATCGACATCCCTTACAGCCAAATGGTGGAGCAAGTGGTAATCGGGCCCAGGAGCAAGTACTTCATATCTCTCGAAACCCAAGACAGTGGAAAGTTCTGTTATAAAGTGAGGGATAGAAACGGGAATCTACTGGGGCCGGACAGGGCCAAGATCTTCATCAACCCAAACGCCAACCGGCCGAGACTCTTGTACAAGGATGACGTCACGGGCCTTTGGGTGGAACCAGAGAGCTATTATCCTTTTTCTTCCACCGTCTTTTACGAAGAAAATAAGAATACTTTCGTGGATGAGGATGCTGAGTTGATGGTTGAAGCGGTGAAGTCACCGGTTTGGCACGGTGTACCTACCATAGCTTTCAGGTTCAAGACCCCAAAAAACACCCTGTTTTTCAGCGCAGATACCGTTTACAAGCCCACCCTTTGGAAGGAACTCGCCGAGGTACGCCGAAAACAAAAATTCCATAACATCAGTAAAAAGGAATTTGAGCGAAAAAGCGTTATATACGGAGACATCAATGACTTCATAGAAATGACTTGGAGCCGGGAGCGCTATGAAGCTGCAATTTCTGCTTACAAGAACGCCGTGGTAATCCATGATGTTGCAAGAAAAAACAGCGTTGTCCACACCGATTACCCGGATATCGCAAAAGCCGATATCCGAGACCTTATCCTCACCCATAGTCCTGACAATCTTGCCTCATGGAGACCCATACTCAGGTCAGGCAAGCGCCTGGTATTAACACAAGGAAAGGTCTACGAATGGGTCAAGGGACGACTTCATCCCCTGGATGCCGACATTTACATCAAGCATTTCTCTGGGCACTATGTGGGCTATAGGTCACCGGACGGACCCTTCAAGGTCATCGAAAAAGATGGACTATTGGGAATCGTGGAAGCCGACTCGCCGGGCAAGGGGCTCATGAGAGTAGATCTATACCAGGACATTGAAGGGGAATACTATCCTCTGCTCTTGGATACCAACAAGTGTTACAGGATTAGACCGGACGGCCGCGTAGAAGAGGTGACCTTTGACAAGGCATCCAGCAAGGGTCATGTGGTGCACAGCCATAGGGGAGCAGCAGGGAGAATGAAGGCCGTGATGCCCGATACACCAGAGCTTCCCAGTCCAAGGCTCCAGGCTCAAGGATAAGAGCTTGCCACTCAGACGAAATAAAATCCAGTTTTAGGAAATATGGGGAAGTACCAAGGGGTCAATCGCCTTCAAAGCCGGAAAATGGTTGTGAAGTGGAAAGCCCCATGGTCAAAGCATAGGCGGCTTGCAGCGCGGAAGTAGGGCAAAGAGGAAAGCATTCTTTGCATTTCCAGCATTCCTCTGCCGCT
>QMLZ01000527.1 GCA_003646995.1 Deltaproteobacteria bacterium
AGCTGGGGTAAGGATAGCGTCATCTTTTTTCATGGTCAATAACGTGAAAATGGTCTTACGAGCTTTGGTCTTGCAAAATGATCCTTCTGAAAGTACGAGGCACTGTATGTTTTTTCGATATACTAGAGCAATACGTGTGCCGCATCAGATAACTTATAGAAAACAGGCAGGTTTTATTAAAGGAAGACTATTGGGTGAGAGCAAAAAGAGGAAATTTGTGAGGTATCAACTTATGTTGGACTGGTAGGTATTTGAAATTGATTAAGAATAGGGAATTGCAGACAAATCCGAGTTTCCGTCAAAAATTCCGTTAAATATTCTTTTATTTCAGACAATTAACCTTTATCGGAACACAAGGGCTCCGTTAAACTTCCGATAAAAATACTTCTAATCGCTTGCGCTTACCCATATCAACCCATCCAGATGATTTCCCAAACTTATGAGGACCTCATAACAGAGTCTGGCTGTTGTCCCAGAATTTATGCAATCATCGACAAAGAGGATTGAACTATTTCTCATGTTCCAAGAGTCCAGGAGGTGTGGCCTTGACTGGTTAAGACTGGCGAACCGGCCATGATGCAATTTGTCTGTCTTTTGGGCGAATGCCTGCCTGCAGCAGGTAGGCATGATGTTTGTCCTTGATTGCAAACAGCATGACAGGCCCGTAATGATTTTGCAGCTGGTGTTTACCTGACTTGAATAAGTCGTCGTGACTCTCCGGTAATGGGCGGTAGAGATCTTGACAAAAGCGAAGGTCTGGTGTCTCTAAAGGGGCCGGTCATATAGAGAAAGGCGAGAAAAATGTGCAATAGGGTGGTAGGGATATCCTGTCCGTCTCACCAGTTCCTGGGTTTGTGGATAGAAGTTCCGGGAATGGGATCCGGTAGCTGTGACCTTGCTAAGGCTGATTTGCGAATACGCTTAATAAAATCAGCATATTGCATTAATTCCTTGGAAGGGTGCCCCTTACCAGGAATGATTAGCCCGATAGTTCTACCGTGCTGTTGTTTCACGAATCTCAGAGATTCTGCCAAATCACTGTCATTGGATACAACCACCGCACAATCATATTTACCAAGCCAGGAATCATTTAGAAGATGAATAGCAAGGTTGACGTCAGAGCCTTTTTCTTCGGTTTTGATAATGTCTACGAACCGCCGATTGGGCTCTGGCTTTGCTAGTGGAGCTTGAACAACATGACTAAGGAAATGGCCGTAATATATTGACAGTTCAGGGATAAATTTTTGGATGGCACGAAGATATGTTTTTTGTCGGAGGGGCTGAGCAGGATCTAGTTTTCCTGATACAAGTGCTGTAAAATATTTTATTTCTTGTATCTTGTTCTGAGGGCCTAGAAGTTGGACGAATAATTTCTTTAGATCCAATCACTTGTATGGAGTACCTTTCAGGGCTCGATAGTACAAGTTGAATCCATCGATGTATACATTGGTCCGCATATTTCTATGAAGACAAAAAAAGCAGGGGCCACTTTCGTGACCCCGCACCCTGGGTCGAAACCACAGGGGTAGTTAAGAAATTTTAATTTATTTATAACCCCTTATCGGCCTCATGTCAATACTTTTCAATTTAATCCCAGGAATCTCTTAGGATTATCCTCTGTCATCCGTCTCAGCTCGTCTTCTGTAAATTTCACCTTGCACCATGGAATCTTTCGTGAGTATGTTGTAAACCACTTCAGGTAGGATTCCTCGCTCCAGAAGCACCTTCCCATATACCAGTCAGTACCATAAAGTAGCCTGTCCCGCATTTTGGGGGTATCCAGCATTTGCTTGATGCTCCTGAAATATCTCCGGGGCATGAACATCATCTCCGTGTGATAATGAACAATCGGTATAGACATTAGAGTATCTCATTATGAGATCTGCAATCAGGGGCTGCCATGAACTCCCTGCCTGCCTGTGCGTGGCCGCACGCAGACAGGTCTGATCATTATGGGCCAGGTTCAATTTCAATCCTGGAAAATTCTCCAAGACCATGGCCCAGTACCTGGGGTGTGCGAGATGGTAATAGTCGTCAAGGCCGGGAATTCCTCCGTTTTCACAATGTGCGGTGATTGGGATGCTATTGTCCATGCAGTATTCATAGATGGGATACAGCCTCATGGGCCTTGACAATACGGTTGGCTATCCGTTTCGATGTGATCAGGTAGACCTCAATATCAATGCTCTTGTAGGCAGAGAGGATCTCATTCATCACAAAGGTCATGAGCCTTTGTTCAGGGCCGAATAATATGTCAAACTGGCTACCCAATTCTGATTCCCATGAAAAATGGGGAAATCTTTAATCTGCCTAATACGGACAAGTACGTCCGAGGTGCGCAGGCATCAGACCTCCCCGTTTGCCGATATGAGCCTCGAATACCTACATTTTGCGCTTCAGGGCCTTTTTCCTGGTCTTTCCCTTGATGAATCTGCCGTTTTCCACGGTCTCCTTCAGTGGCTTTCCAGGCTTGAAGCTTACCCGTACACCAGGTGCAAAGGCGGTCTTCTTACCTGTCAGTGGATTGATACCTTTTCGCTCAGGAACGGCCTTTGCCCTGAA
>QMLZ01000528.1 GCA_003646995.1 Deltaproteobacteria bacterium
AAAAGGCCATTACAGCGGGGAAAGACATGTCAATTTCACCGCTCACGAGTACAAGGGTAAGGCCTAGAGCCATTATCCCCACGAATGGGACAGTGCTCATAAAGGTAAAGTAGATTCTTGAACTAAGAAACACTTGAGGGCTGGTAATCATAAAAATAGCTATCACAAGAACTGAAATCAGCAAAAGCCCAACTTGCCTATAATACCTTCTAAGTAACATATAACCATGCACATGCATTTCTAGATCTTTGCTGCTATTGCGTTGCCTCATGGTATCCTCCTTGCAAAGCAGGGGCCTAGTCGTGTGGCACGGCCTTCTGTGAATGATGTATTAAAAGATCTGTTAGGTCACTCTCGGAAACCTCATGCCGATTGTATTCCCCTACTATATGTCCACGGTCCATAAGTACGAACCTGTCAGAAACAGAATAGATGTTGGAGATAGTATGCGAAATGTAAACACACGATTTCCCCGCCTCTTTGACTTGCTCAATGAATTGCAGAACTTTCTTGACTTCCTTTACGGAGAGGGCCCGAGTTGGCTCATCGAGAACGATAAGATCTGCTTTGAAGTACACTGCCCTAGCAATTGCTACTCCTTGGCGCTCCCCCCCCGATAGAATTCCTACCCTTGAATTAGGAGAAACGGCCTTACTGGTAAAGCCCAGGAAATCACGCATAAGCTGCTCGGTTTCCGCATAGGCCTTACGGACGTTAATGAACCCGAGTGGACCTATTGGTTCCCGTCCAAGAAAGACATTCCGCCACAGTGCCTGCTTTAAACCCAGGGCTTGCTCTTGGTAAACGGTTTCAATTCCAAGGCGGTGGGCTTCCCTTACTGAATACCGATTTAGGTCAATTTTTTTCCCTCGAATATATAATTCTCCTTTACTAGGAGGAAAGACACCAGTTAAAATTTTGATAAGAGTAGATTTTCCCGCACCGTTATCGCCAATAAGACCAACTATCTCGTTTTTATGAACTTCAAAATTCACTCCGTTTAAAGCACAATCGTTTCCGAAATATTTATAAATGTCCTTCATCAAGACTAACTTATCCCTCTGTTCCATTTTGCGAATTCTCCATTGCCAGCCTAAGCTTATATTAGGGTGCAGGACAACCCCCATCACGGTCATCCTGCACCCCCTCTGCTCTCTGAGTCAGGTCCCTTCAACCATCATGAGAGACATTTAGCGATAGCCTTTTTCAACCAGTGGAGCTATCATTTCTACATTATCCTTAGTTATGAAACCCGAGCCCGTTGAGATCCTTAAGCCAGCGATTCCATATGCTTTAGTCAAGTAAATTTGGAAGACCGCTAGGAAACCTTGGACGAAAGGTTGCTTATCTAGAACTAAGTCAAGATAGCCAGCCCGTATAGCATCTAATTGAGTGAGAGTTGGCCCAAACCCTGCAACGAAGATATCGTCTGGACCGAGCCCAGCCGCTTCTAGGATTGGCTGCGTAGCACACGTTATATTTTGATGGGTGATGAGCAAAAGTTTAATATCCGGGTGTTTTTGAAGATATCCAGCAACGACCGGTATTGCTTCTGTGGGATCTGCGTCGGCCGCTGGGGAGATCTCAAGATGCTCCACTTCCAGCCCTGCCTCTTCTAAGGCGTCGATAGCACCCCGACTGAGTTGTCCACGTGTAGGCTCACGTAGGATTCCATATTCAAGGACCTTGTCACCCTCTTTTAGACCAGCTAACCGTATCGCTTCCTTTGCAAGTTTGTAGCCTGCGTCATATTGTGGTTCTCCTACAAAGCCGAAACCTCGGGCCTTATACTCTCTCTCCAGCTGGGGCAGAGATGTATCCAAGGTGGTTACTATAATACCTCTAGCTTCCGCTTCATCCACAAAAGGCTTCAGAGCTTCATCGCCTGGATGGCCCATAATCGCTATGCCATCCGGGTTGGCAGCAAGGGCCTGTTGGAATTGAACGACCATTTTTTGAGGATCCCAATCTGACCAGAGATAATGCATCTCTACTCGATCCCCTAGAATCTTTGCAGCTTCAACAGCGCCGTTGTAAACCCTAACAGCGTAGGTCCCACCTGGATTGCCGCCAGGGAAAAAGTAAATCACGATCGGTTTGGTTTCTTCTTGCGCTATAGCACCCAGCGCAAGCATTCCTACACCTAACAACGCCATTAAAAGGCTAACACCCACTCTCTTAACCACCATCTGTCACCTCCTGGTCATACAAAATCTTGTTTAAAGTCTTTTCTCTACATCACTCTTCGCTTGTCTGTGGTAGGGCCGTCCCATTCTCACCCCCTTCTTGCAGATTTTCTTACTACCAACTCCACCGGAACTTTCTTTGCTCTCGCTTTAAAACAAGCTCCCGACCCAAACCTCTTAAGGAGAAGCTGAACGGCCTCACGACCCAATTCCCTCTTCGGGATCCTTACCGTGGTAAGTGGAACCTTGGTGTAGGCGGAGAACTCGATGTCATCGTACCCCACCAGGGAAATGTCCTCGGGGATCTTAACTCCTTCCTCCATAAGGGCCTGCATGAGCCCAATGGCCACCAGGTCTGAGTAGGCGAATACCGCG
>QMLZ01000529.1 GCA_003646995.1 Deltaproteobacteria bacterium
CCACCGTAGCAAGGAGAACAAACCTACCCCGGCGATCCCAAGAAACACGGACGTTATCTGTAACACAAGTTTTTGATGTCTCATCGTTGCATCTCCACAGATGTAGTACAAACGCGCCATTCAATCACTTCGTCCGGCGGCACGACGTCTGAGCAAGCCACACCAACCGTTTTACCGTCCGGAGACCATAAAGCGCCAAAGTAACCAGCGGCAAAAAATTGATGTTCTGGCAAGATAGGGCGAACACTATATGTGGCAGCATCTACAAGGCAGAGGCTATCAAAACTACCCAGGGATGGATCGGGGTTGGCATCAATGGTAGTCAAAAGAATGTTGTTGCTTGGGCTCCAACCGATGCTGTATGCAAATCGCCCATCAAACTCAACGTCGTAAAGTTTTCCTGTTAGAGTGTCAACAATCTTCAAACTCAAAAACTGCACCGGATTTCCATAACTTGTCAGCATGGCCAGATAACGCCCATCTGTACTCCATGTCACGTTGGAGGCACGTACCTTCGAATACTCTCCTGCCCCGACTCGCCCAAGATCGATCTCGCACATCGCCCCTGTCACTTGATCAACCAGATACAACCCGTCCTTTCCGTACATCGCGACCTTCTGGCCATCGGCCCGCCAGACGCCGCCGTACACCCGCCCGGCGATGGCGCGCCCAGTCCAACCAGTAGCGGGAGACCCGGGAACAGTTGCCTGTCGAAGTTCTAGAGACTGCATGCCTTGTGTATTTGAGAAATAGATGACGGATCGGCCATCCGGACTCAAAGATAACAACGAACTTGCCAGGTCGGTGGCTAATTCTTCAACAGGTGAATCTTCCCCGCGTGCAAGGTACAATACTTTAGTGTAGTCAGGAGGCATAGAATCCACAAAGGCAACGGCCTGTTCTGAAGACAGCCAGATAGGCTTTCCGGCACTACTGCGTCGCTCTGCATACCGTTTGATTTCTCCCGTGACCAAATCGAATGTCTCTATATATTCTCCTGCTCTCTCCGTCATTGCGCGACCGATGAGCCAGGTGTGACCATCCGGCAACCACTGGAACAATCTAATCGCCGTCGTACTGGTCAACACGACTTCAGGCTCGGAAAAAACATACGCGTCGAGTGAAGAATCAGACGACATCGGTTGCGCTTGCACTTCGAATTCGCAAGGAGGAATTAGCTCCGGTGTCCCCATATCATCGGGAACCGTTTCAGGAGTGACGGAGCGATCCACAAGCGTCGCTGTTGTCGGCGTCGCTGTCAGTGCAGGAACTTTTCGAACCGCGGCCAGAGAGCTAAGAGTAGCACGCATAGTGATCCCTGCGATGAGCGCAACCAAAATGATCGCCATAACCAAGCCTATAACCTGTCTCGCTTTCATTTCTATCTCCTTGTGCTATGTTTTTTTGACTGTTGGCGGCCTAGCGACCGAGCTCAGCCGCCGCGACCGAGGCGGCGAGCAAAGCGAAGCCACCGAGGGAGCAGTCGGCTGCAGCGAGTAGTTGGGCAGCGATTCCTAATCTATTTCCCAGAGGTCGGTGACGTTGTAAATTGCTTTATCCAATGGGTATGAGTGAGTTGCCTCCACGTTCCGGTTTGGAAATTCAGAGCATACAATGCACCGTACTGGCGAACCCCTACCCCATTAGGCGTACTATATCTTCCCGTCATCAGAACTACATACTGGCTATCGGCGGACCACTTGTACAAATCTCGAGGGGAACTTGCATACAGCAATTCCCCCGGAGTATCAACAGTTCGGGTCAAGGTTTGACGGTCAACGACATTGAAGAACTGGATAATACTCCGTGGGTGCTTCAATGCTAAAATGGCCAGCCATTGGCCATCCGGAGATAGGGTAAGGGTTTCTATTTCACCCCCTCCACCATGTTCCACAGAGGCCAGACGTTCTACAAACTGCCCCGAGGAGTCAAAGTAGAGCAGTCGTGGGTCCGGTTTCAAATCGGGGTCGTCGGGATTAAAGTTTGTCGCCACCACATATATCCCTTCGCCATGAGGCGCCCACACGGGATTCGTGCTGTGACCGCCAACATCCAACCATGTGCTGTACATGGATAATGTACTCAGGCAGGCCGTACCATGGGCATACCGGCCGTTGCCATACGACAGAAACGCAATCCGATCACCCGAGGGTGACCAAGTGGTCAGATGGATGTTACCATTGCAGGCGGCCGACGTATTGACAGTTTTGAAGATCGCATTGGTGACCTCAATTACCTCAAAAGAAACAAATCCCTTTGAAAAAGCCAACCATCGTCCATCTGGAGACCATGTCAGATTCAGAACCGGATAGCCCGCCGCTAGATAGGTGACCTTGCCACTTGCAACCTCCACAATCCCCAGACGCTCGCTTCCGTTTTCCCCTATTTGTACAAAGGCTATCCTCGTGCCATCCGGTGACCATGCCATCCGGCTAATATCCCCTTTCTCCGAATCGTTTGCGAGAACCCTGATCCGCTTTCTCGCATCAGGGGATACGATCCATAGACCATCTTCCCGAACGCAGCCCAACCATTGTCCATCAGGCGCCCACGAGACTCGA
>QMLZ01000530.1 GCA_003646995.1 Deltaproteobacteria bacterium
ACGGATCTTACCAGTTCCTGGGCCTGGGCCCTTGGCCACCTCAATATCTGGAGGGCAAAGCGTGTGGCGGTCTTTTCACCGACTCCCGGAAGTCTTTCCAGGTTCTTAATAAGCCTGCTAAGTGCAGGCGGAAAGGCGGAGGACATTTCAATATCAGGACATTCCGGGCAACTTGAGGCCGCCTGTCAGCTTTGCCATTTCTCCTTCCACCATCTCTTTGGACCGGGCCAGTGCCTCATTTACCGCTGCCATTACAAGATCTTGCAGCATTTCTACATCTTCAGGGTCTACAACCTCTTTTTCAATGGTTATTGATACTATTTCCGGCTTTCCATTGGCAACGGCCTTAACCATCCCGCCTCCTGCAGAGGCCTCTATTTCCCTTGTGGCCAGTTCACTTTGGAGTTGTCCGATCTTGGCCTGGAGGCGTTGGGCCTGCCTCATCATTTCCTTGATATTTGGCTGCATTATATAGCTCCTTTTTAGATTACTTCCGTCCTTTATTGGAAAAGACTTTCACGTCGGAAATCCGTGCGTGAAAGACCTTGATAGCCTCCTGGACCAGTGAGGATTGAATAAGTTCGTCCCGCCGCAGGTTACCGGGCTTCCCAGCCCCTCCGGCATCATCATAATCTGCGTCGCAGGCATCTTCCACTACGACATCGATAGCGCGGCCGAAAAATTTCTTCGCCAACTCCCTCAGCCGTTGCTGATGGTCTGCTTCGCAGAGCAGGTCATGCTGCATACCTGGCCGGCACTTCAGCTGGATACGATCCCCGTTGCCGTCTGTATCGATCCCTTCGCAACAGACCAGCAACGACCCGAGGAAGGGCTTTTGCCCTTTAACAAAATCTACAAAATCACTCCATATCTCTGGATTACATATTTTGGCCGTCCGGGCAACAGAATCGTTTTTAGGAGATGCGGCTATTTCTTTCAGAGGTCTTTTGAAAAAATCCCCTTTCCCGATTCGTGCCGAAGATAAAAGTTTATCTACTTTTCCCATGAGATCATCTATGGCCACGACCTCTTTCATGCTGCACAGCCGGATCACCAGTATTTCAAGGGAAAGCCTGGGGGTCGTGCTCCTGTATACCGCCTCCTGCCCCTTTATCAGGGCATCCAGTATCTGAAAAAGGCTATGGGCAGCATATTTTGAAATGACAGAAGAAAGCTCATCTATATCTTCCCTGCTCAAGTCCATCAAAGTCGCTGCGCTCTCGGGACCAAGATTTTTCAACACCACCAGGTGCCTGAAAAATACCACCAGGTCTGCAGTAAATTTCTGGATGTCCCCACCAAAACCATAGATTTCGTTAATGGGTCCGAGGGCCTTGACCATATCGCCTTCAAGTATGGCAACGGCAAGCTCCTTGAGCACCTGGATTTCTACAACACCAAGGACCTCGCAGACCTCTTTCAAAGAAGTCGCACCATAGGCAGCCACCTGATCGAGAAGGCTCAGGCTGTCCCTTACGCTGCCCTCAGCCTCTCTTGCCAGCAAAAGCGTTGCATCCTCCCGGAGCCCCATGCCCTCTGCCCGAACTATCTTACCCAGGTGGTTAGCCAGCTCTGCCGTAGCCAATCTGCGGAATTCATAGTGCTGGCACCTCGAATTTATGGTGGCCGGGATCTTTTGGGGTTCAGTGGTTGCAAATATGAAGTACACATGGGACGGGGGCTCCTCCAGGGTCTTCAAAAGGGCGTTAAAGGCCTCTTTTGTCAGCATGTGTACTTCGTCGATGATGTAGATCCTGTGTCTGCACCGGGTTGGACGAAATAATATATTTTCCCTCAGCTGGCGGATTTCATCAATACCACGGTTAGATGCCCCGTCTATCTCCTGTACGTCAACAGAAGATCCGGCAGTTATTTCCCTGCACACCCCACACCTGTTACATGGATCAGGGGCCGGACCGGATTCGCAATTCACGGCCTTTGCCAGTATCCTGGCCACGGAAGTCTTGCCGACTCCTCTGGGCCCGCTGAAGAGCAGGGCATGGGCAAGACAGTCGTTTCTTAAGGCATTTTGAAGGGTCCTGGTTACGTGTACCTGGCCAATTACCTCTTCGAATGTCTGAGGACGCCATTTTCTGGCAAGGACTAAATAAGACATGGACTGAGCTGAGTATCTCTCTGGAAAAAATGATAGCCAGGCACCCCTGCGACACACAAAGGGCCCTACTGCCGTTGCTTCCTTCCGGACCTGGCGGGGTTCGCAGGGTTTTGTTGCGCAGGACCCGGCTATCAATTTGTTATGTTTTTAAATAAAATATCTGGCGGAGAGGGTGGGATTCGAACCCACGGTACACCTTTTGGGCGTACACACGATTTCCAGTCGGGCCCCTTCGGCCTCTCGGGCACCTCTCCACATGTAATTATTCATTTCCAGGCTGCCTACTGTAATGAGTATAAAGTGTTGGCTCCGCATTGCTTCACAGCCATGGCTCTTCATAGATGATAAGCCCGATATACCATTGTGAGCCTTGGCAAGTCAACATTGATTACGCTGAAAATACCCCATCTGCGGCGTTGCTTCAATTTCTTCGTCACTGCAAGC